>SVNI01000142.1 GCA_015066975.1 Ruminococcus sp.
CCGTGACGGGAATCAAAATTTCTTTCAGATTCGTACATCCTCGGAATGCGCCGTACTGGATATGCTTCACGCTTTCCGGAATGTGAATTTCCGTCAGATGCTGACAGCCCCAGAACGCAAATTTCCGGATTTTGATGACGGTTTCCGGAATCTGAATGTGTTTCTTTCCGGCAGGACAGCAGTATAATTCTGTGAGTTCTTTATTATATAAAACACCGTCAACCGCCGTGAAACAGGAATTTTGTTCCGAAACGCAGATTTCTTCCAGAGATGAACAATCCGCAAACGCACCGTAGCCGATATGATTTACATGTTCCGGAATGATGATATTTTTCAGCTTTCCGCATTTCTCGAATGCACAATGTCCGATATGCTCCAGGCTGTCCGGAAAGATGATTTCTTCGAGAGATTTACATGCTTCAAATGCGCCGTAATCGATATGTTTCAGCCGGGGCGGAAGAAGGACACTCCGCAGATTCGGCCAGTGAAAAAACGTATAATCACAGATACCTGTCACATGTTCCGGAAGGGTGATTTCTGTTGTATCTTCGTCAGGATATCTGGAATATCCTGTCAGAATGCCGTTTTCTATTTTCAGATTCATGGTGAATTCCTCCTGTTCTGCAATTTCTGATATTATTATAGCATATCAGATGTTCAGAATTTTTATAACTAAGGAATTTTCCGGAAAATTTATAGAAATTCGAGTTTCTGTGCGCGGAATTCAAAATGCTGGTATTTATAATTTGTAAAAATCATCTGGATTTCGTAGCTTTGCTGTTTGATAGCTTCCCGGATAAAGCTGTCAATATTTTCCTGTGTAAGACATTCGGAAAGCACATGCGGAAGCTGTTCGGGGTATGTTTCCAGCAGAAAGGAAAAGGCTTCGGTGCAGTGATGCAGAAGATATTCCCGGATAGTTTCGGAATCTGTATGATAGTTTAATTTCTGAAATAACAGAGAATATTTGATTTCTGCGGAAAGGCCTTTGCAGAGGCCGTTTTCATAATCTGTTTCTGTGAGGAGATTCCGGACAGCGGAAAAGACAATTCCGGCGACGGCCTTGCAGGTATACAGATTATGACCAATTTGTATCTGAATCATAAGATGTTCAGGAAACGCTGACCTTTGAATGATTTCAACACTTTCCGGAATGGTGAGTTCTTTCAGGTTGATACAGCCGGAAAAGGCATTAGAACCGATAATTTTCACGCTGTCCGGGATGATGATTTTTTCCAGAGAAGTACAGTTTGCGAACGCACGGACAGACACGGCGCGGACACCATAAGGAATCCGGACAGCCGTTTTCCTGAAAAATTTATTTTCTTCATACTTGTGCAGAATGCCGTCTTTTATGATAAATCCCATAAAAATCCCCCTTCTGTGTGGAATCTGTTTATATTATAGCATAATCCGGAACGCATTGCAAGGCATATTCTGAAAAAAGAAAGCAGTCCCCTGACAGAAATCAGGGGACTGTAACTGATTTTAATCTGCTTTGCTGATATAAGCCACAAAATCTTCTTTCGGAACGGGACGGGAGAAGAAATAGCCTTGCAGGTAATCCACGCCGAGAGTATCCAGCAGGTCTATCTGTTCTTTGGTTTCCACGCCTTCGACTAAGATTTTCCGGTGCATCTGCCGAACCATGTGTACCGTATTTTCGAGCACAATGCGTCCGACTTCGCTTTTTTCGGCATTCCACAGAATGCTCTTGTCAATCTTGACAACATCAAAATCCAGTGAAAAGATAGATTCCATATTGGAATAGCCTGTTCCGTAGTCATCCATGGAAAACTGATAGCCTTCGCTTTTGAGGACATTCACAATTGCACTGAGCAGGCCATAATCGCTTGCGGCAATAGATTCAGTAATTTCAAAATTGATATTTCTCTTGTTAATGCCGAACTGGCTGGCAATCTGATTTATCTGTTCGATAAAATTGGGCTGCATACAGTGCATGACGGAAAGATTCACATTGATGCAGTCCATATGGAATGCATCAGGAATTCCGCTGAGCAGAAAACGACAGACTTCTGAAAATACAAAATTATCCAGAATATCAATCGTGCCCATCTGTTCGGCAATGGGAATAAATTCATCCGGAAAGACATTGCCGATGACGCTGTCATGCAGGCGGATAAGTGCTTCTGCACCGTGGAGTCTGCCTTTGATGTGATAAGTAGGCTGATAATAGACTTCAAAGCTGTGTTCTGCAATGCCTCTGCCGATAGCTTCTTCTACAGCGGCGCGCCGGAGCAGATAATCTAAATCATCCCCAATCAGGATATTTTTCTTGTTATTTTTAGGAAGTGACTGGTCAGCCATTGACAGCACATCTTCTGCGTTTTTGAGTTCTTCCGGAACATCTGCCTTGATAATGACAGCATTCAGCAGGATTTCCGCATCATTAAACTGAAACGGAAGTGTAAAACGTCTGCTGATTTTCTGTGCAATTTCCATAGATTTTTCTGTTTGCCTGTCAACAAGTGTCAGAATAAAGCTTTCCGGATTGGCATTGTAAATCTGATATCTGGGAATTACGGATTTCAGATAATCTGCGAGAATATCAGAAAGAATATCCATATTTGTCGTCCCGGTAGCTCTCTTGATAATCTCCGGATTGGTAATTTTGATATTGAGAACGGTAAGTTTCCGGCGGTTGACAATATGGCTTTTGATATCCGTCAGCAGAGCTTTCCGGTTGTAGAATCCGGTATCAATATCAATGCGGTCATTTTCGTTTTCGACAGCAATCATGACACCCAGCAGACCGAGTGCTTCAGAAAACAGTTCTGAGCGGATTTGGGAATTGAGCATCTGGATGACCACGCCGAACATGACGATGAGAAAGAAATACAGCATAGAAACGCGGCGTTTTTTAGTCAGTGCATCCCAAGATGACATCAGCACGACTCCAGCATAGACATAATAAAAGGCTGCGGCTGCATAGATAGAATAGATACCCCAGTTTCGGTGGAAAGTTCTGTCAGCATCAAAAGTATACACCCAGTTTGTCAGCGGATTAGAAACGGCAATGATTTCTGTGACGAAAAACAATCCGCCGAACAGAATATTTCTGTGCCATACTAGTTTTTGTTGTTTTCCCACAGCATGTATGACATACATTGAAAACAGCGGACACAGCATAGCATGGATGATAAAATACAGATATTCCATGATATTTCTGAGAATAAATGCTTTATTAGAAACCAGGCTTTGTACTTTGGCATATTCTGTAATAATTGATGTAATGATATTTATCAGCACAATACAATTGACGGAAATAAAAAATTTATTCTGTGGTTTATCAGTACGGTTCTGTATAAAAGTATACAGCAGAGTTGTGAATGTCAGAAGCAGTGCAACAACATACATTTCCATGCGATATAAGCTAACCTCTGCCATAATATCGCCCCCCTTGATATTATCTTTTGTTTCTATTATAGCATATCTGAGAGTAAAAATCAATAAATAAAAGTTAAATTATTTGATATATTTTTCCTGTACAGACTGCATCAGTAAAAAAAATATCAGCCTGCACAGAACAGACTGATATTTTTTTACTATACAAGATAAAAAATTTATTCCAGCGTGAGAAGTCCGACAATAAATTTCATAATCATCAGGGAGTCAGCAGAATCCGGTGCGCCGTTCTTGTTGACATCCGCATTTTTCTGCTGGGAAGCTGAGAAAGTTTCCTTGCCGAGCAGATTCTTATTAAGGCTGATAACATCCAGAATATCAATTGAGCCGTCCTCGTTGACATCACCGAGCTTGCCGGCAGTATCAGAAGCCTTATTGACTTCTGTTTCAGTGGGTGCAGGGGTCGTTTCTGTAGCAGCAGGTTCAGCCTGAGCCGGAGTCGAGCCGTCCGGTTCAATACCGCCTACCAGGACGCCATCATCATAAACACAGATATAATCTGTTTTGATTTCGTTGTTATTGCCGAACATTTCGCTGTCGGTCAGAGAAGGCAGACCCTGATAGCTCCAGTCATTTTCGGGATTCCAGTTATCGCCGTAATACATACCCATGGAGAACTGATATTTCTTTCCGGAATTTGCGATTTTATAACCATCCCAGCTTACTTCGACATAGTAAGTATTTTCTTTTCCGTCATATTTGAAAGGCCCTGAAATAATACCGTCTGCGCCTTCTTCACCGGCTTCGGTGCTGGACTGGTCGTAGAGTTCAGAAGCCGGTGAAGAAGGCGCAGACGGTATTATT
>SVNI01000143.1 GCA_015066975.1 Ruminococcus sp.
TGAATTTTAAAAGCATATTCATTATCAGAAGAATACAGAACAGCCACATCGGAATGCAGTTCTGTTGTTTGTAATGTCTGCAATTTTTCTGCAATCCGGCAAAGTTCTGAAAATTCTGAAAATCGTCTGCCTGGGATATTGGAATGGTCAATCAGTCCATGCCAATGCATCTCAGCACCGCTGACAGCAGTTCGCCATCGAAAATGTATCACAGTATCGGCACCATGTGCAAATGCCTGTAGGGCATACCCCTTTATCATTCCTGGTGCAGTTGTCCGCATCATAGGAGACCAGCTTCCAAGACCACCGCTAAGCTGTTCCATAATCCAGAAATTCTGACGTTTAATTCCACGCATCAAATCAAGATGAAACGCATGAGAATAGCATTCTTCTGAATTTTCCGGAATATTCGTAGGCGGATAATTATCATAGGCAACAAAATCAAGCTGTGAAAATTCTTTGTAGAAATCAGGCATATGTTCACAAAACCATGTATTTGTTGTAATATTTGCATTTGGAACTGTCTGACGAATCAGATTTGCCTGCCATGTGATAAACTTTATCACATTATCCGAAGCATAACGATAAAAATCAAGCATATATGCCGGATTCAGCCATGCCTGCGGATAGTTTCCGAAAGGCGGTTTTACCTGTTCCCAAGAGGAATATTCCCCGCTCCAGACATTATTTCCATAAGCTTGATTCAATTCCTGTAAACTTCCGTATTTTATCCTGAGCCAGTCACGATACTGAGAAATGCATACATCACAAAAACAGAAATTAGATTCCAATTCATTATCAATCTGCCATGCGGTCACAGAAGGATGACTGCCATACCGTTCAGTCATTTTTTTAATGATACGTTCTGCAAAACGTCGGAAATCAGGCTGATTATAGCATCTGTGTCCACGGATACCAACAGCAGTTTTATTTCCGTCTTTTCCAGTCTGTACTGTGTCGGGATAGCGTTCGTAAAGCCACAGCGGCGGACAATTGGTCGGTGTGCATAAAACAATATCAATATTTCGCTGTGAAAATAATTCTATCACTTGGTCAAGCCATTCAAAATCAAATGTGCCTTCCGTTGGTTCTAAACGACACCATGCAAATTCTCCGATGCGAACAAGTTTGACCCCTGTTTTTTTCATTAAATCAGCATCCTGAGTCCAAAGAACCGGATTCCAATGTTCAGGATAATAGTCTACGCCAATGTTCATTTTTTACCTCCATTTTTAATCTGTATAACTTGATTATAGCACAGCTTAATATGGATTGCAAGATGTATTAAACACAAGATTAAACTAATTTTTCTTTTTAATTTTGTTTAAAATATATAGTCAAAACAGGGGGAATACAAGCTTATTGATTCATTTTGCCAAAGTTTATAAAAAAACAAGATTTTTATTAAATTTTATATTGACAAAGCCCGTTTTTTAGTTTATAATTAGGTTAAAATATTACGAACGGAGGTTCTAAAATGAACAACAAATTACCTAAAGCTATAAGTGCAGCAATTATGACTGCTGCGTTATTGAGCAGTTCCCTGACTGCTGCATCATTTCAGACCTTTGCTGACTTTCATGTACAGAAAACTGTTTATGTCAGCAGTACAGCCGCATCCCAAAGTTCAGGATTCTATGTAGATGGTACAACCATCCGTGATGCGAATGGAAATGCTTTTGTGATGAGAGGAGTCAATATCGCTCATGCATGGTACAAAGACCAGACCGAAACTTCCATCAAAGCAGCGGCTTCCCTCGGAACAAATGTTGTCCGTATTGTATGTGCTGACGGTGTACAGTGGGAAAAGACATCCGCTGATGAACTGAAAAATATTATTAAAATCTGCAGGGAAAACAATCAGGTTTGCATTCTCGAAGTGCATGATGCTACCGGTCGTGACAGCACTGATGATTTACTCAAAGCTGTGGATTACTGGATTGAAATGAAAGAGATTCTTGATGAGAATCAGAAATATGTGATTCTAAATATCGCAAATGAATGGTTCGGCACATGGGACGGCTCTGCATGGGCGGAAGGCTGTAAGACTGCTGTGAAAAAAGTCCGTGATGCCGGAATCAGGAATATGATTATGATTGACTGTGCCGGATGGGGACAGTATCCGGATTCCGTCAAGGATTACGGAAAATCGGTATTTCAGGCTGACCCTGATAAAAATACTGTATTTTCTGTTCATATGTACGAATATGCAGGCGGTAACGCTGAAATGGTGAAGAATAACATTGATAATACACTCGGAATCGGCGTTCCGGTTGTTATCGGTGAATTCGGCGGTCAGCATACTGACGGCGATGTTGATGAAGCCACTATCATGCAGTACTGCACTGAAAAGGGTGCAGGCTATCTCGGATGGTCATGGAAGGGAAATAATTCTGATTTGGCATTTCTTGATATTGCTGAAAACTGGGACGGCTCATCCCTGACAGAATGGGGAAAAGCTCTGATTTATGGTGATTATGGCATTCAGAAAACTTCAGAAATCTGTTCTGTATTCGGTTCAAAGCCTGAACAAACAACAGAAGCTTCTGAAGCAGAAACCACAGAAAAACAAGAAGAAACCACAGAAACAAGTTTGCCTTCTTCTGAAAATTTCGGTTTCTATGTAGATGGTACGACTATCCGAGATGCGAACGGAAATGCCTTTGTGATGAGAGGAGTCAATATCGCTCATGCATGGTACAAAGACCAGACCGAAACTTCCATCAAAGCAGCGGCTTCCCTCGGAACAAATGTTGTCCGTATTGTATGTGCTGACGGTGTACAGTGGGAAAAGACATCCGCTGATGAACTGAAAAATATTATTAAAATCTGCAGGGAAAACAATCAGGTTTGCATTCTCGAAGTGCATGATGCTACCGGTCGTGACAGCACTGATGATTTACTCAAAGCTGTGGATTACTGGATTGAAATGAAAGAGATTCTTGATGAGAATCAGAAATATGTGATTCTAAATATCGCAAATGAATGGTTCGGCACATGGGACGGCTCTGCATGGGCGGAAGGCTGTAAGACTGCTGTGAAAAAAGTCCGTGATGCCGGAATCAGGAATATGATTATGATTGACTGTGCCGGATGGGGACAGTATCCGGATTCCGTCAAGGATTACGGAAAATCGGTATTTCAGGCTGACCCTGATAAAAATACTGTATTTTCTGTTCATATGTACGAATATGCAGGCGGTAACGCTGAAATGGTGAAGAATAACATTGATAATACACTCGGAATCGGCGTTCCGGTTGTTATCGGTGAATTCGGCGGTCAGCATACTGACGGCGATGTTGATGAAGCCACTATCATGCAGTACTGCACTGAAAAGGGTGCAGGCTATCTCGGATGGTCATGGAAGGGAAATAATTCTGATTTGGCATTTCTTGATATTGCTGAAAACTGGGACGGCTCATCCCTGACAGAATGGGGAAAAGCTCTGATTTATGGTGATTATGGCATTCAGAAAACTTCAGAAATCTGTTCTGTATTCGGTTCAAAGCCTGAACAAACAACAGAAACTACAGAAGGAGTTCAGGAATCTATAGAAGAAACTACCGAAAAAGATACTGCACAAAAATATCAGATTGCTGCAAACAGCGGTGATGAAATTCAGGTTGTTCTGAAAGGCACACCGAATGCTTCTGCTAACGGCTGTTTCGGATATAAGGATAATTCCGGTGAATGGATTTCTGATGAATGGTCAGTGGCATTTGATTCTGACGGAAAAGCTGTTGTGAATTATACTGTTCCGGCAGATGCAAACGGTCTGGAATTCCAAATCTGGTGGGCTGGACTCTGGAACGACAGCACACAGTCCAATGATGAGGCAGATGCCGAAGTTGACAATTATACCATAAAATCTGCTGTTTCTGAAACCGCAGAAACAGAAGTAGAATCCGTTCATTATGGTGATGTCAACGAAGACGGCGGAATCGACATTCTGGATGTGATTACACTGAACAGAGCCATTCTTGGAAAGGAGAATCTTTCTGCACAGGCCATAAAGAATGCCGATGTGAATCAGAATGGCAGTCCCGATTCTACAGATTCCCTGATGATTATGAAATATATCGTTGGTCTGATTACAGATTTTTCCGTATAATTATTTTTATACTATAAATGAGCAACTGAAAAAAATGCACAAAAAGTAAAGACAACCGACTCCAAAAGAGTTATAATGTAATTGC
>SVNI01000144.1 GCA_015066975.1 Ruminococcus sp.
CTGAAAAAATATCTCGACGGCAGAACAGCAGAACTTTCCGAACCGAAAGGCTCATTCAAGGAGTATGTCTGCCACTGCGAAACACTGCAATCATCAGAAGCCTACCAGCAGGCAGAAGCATTCTGGAAAGAAAAAGAAGCTTCGCTTCCGTCTGCACCGCAGATTCCGGTACAGTCCGGGAAAACAAAGAATCGTTTCTGCCGTCTGACATCTTCCGTTCCGGCGGACAAATGGCAGGCAATTCAGAAAAAAGCTTCACAGATAGGCGTTACCCCTACGATTGTACTGCTTTCAGCATTTTCACAGATACTTTACCGCTGGAACAGCGCAGAAGAATTTACCCTGAATTTAACCGTCAACCGTCAGGAAAGTTTCGGCAGTATGTTTGAAAATGTTATCGGTGAATTTACAGGCATCAGCCTGCTCCCGGTCAGATGCGGTTCTGTGGAAAGCTTTTCTGACAAATGCCGGAATCTCCAGAACGAAATGGCCGAACTGCTTTCTATGAATCTCTATGACGGCATTGAAGTACAGAGAGATACCGACAAGCTTTTTCCGTTTGTTTTTACCAGCACGCTCGGCATTGTCCGGGAATCGGAAATGCCCGGTACACAGACCTACGGCCTGACACAAACCCCGAATGTCTGGTTTGACCATCAGGTATGGGAAAAAGACGGGATTCTGTATTATAACTGGGATTTGCTTGACGGAAAATTCCAGAAGGAAATGACAGAAGAAATGTTCCTGTCATATCAGAATCTGCTGAATATTCTGGCATCTAAAGAACAGATATGGGAAACACCGGCGCAGAATATCGCTGTTCTGCCGAATCTTGACAGCAGATTTCAGGCGAATGCGACGGAGAAAGAATTTCCGGAAGAAACGCTTCTTTCACTGTTCATGAAATCCTGCAAAAAAACACCGGATGCACCGGCCGTCATATTCAGGAATCAGGAATATACTTACCAGCAGTGTGCTGAACTTTCGGCACAGCTTGCAGAAACTCTGCCGTCTGAACCGTTTATCGCCATCCGGATGAAAAAAGGCATTCAGCAGTTTATCGCTTGTCTTGCCGTCCTGATGAACGGGAGCGCATATGTTCCGATTGATGTGAAAAATCCCCCGGAACGGACGGAAAAAATTCTGAAGAATTCCAATATCAGAACAGTTCTGACAGAAGAAGATATTCCGCTGACCGTTACCGGAAAGCCGGAATGCAAATCAGAATGGGAATCGGCAGACGAAACTGCCCGGAATCGGATTGCTTATGTGATTTACACATCCGGTTCGACAGGAGAGCCGAAAGGCGTTATGATTACGCATCACGGCGCAGTGAATACAATTCTTGATGTGAATGAAAGATTTTTAAAAGGCAGGCCTGTCCGTGGGTTAGCGTTGTCTAACTTATCGTTTGACTTATCTGTTTATGATATATTCGGTATCCCGGCATCCGGCGGAACTGTCATTTTCCCGGAAGAAGAACATATCAAGAATCCCGAAGAATGGATTTCTCTGATTGAAACACACCAGATTGATTTCTGGAATTCCGTTCCGCAGTTTATGGAAATGCTTCTTCTGTATCTGGAGCAGAATCACATTCCGGCAGAAAAAATTGCTTCTCTGAAAACTATTATTCTAAGCGGAGACAAAATCGCTCTCACACTTCCGGATAAAATAAGAAACACTATTCCCGGCGCAAATGTCATCTGCATGGGCGGTGCGACAGAAGCTTCTATCTGGTCGAATTATTTCCTTCCGGAAAAAACCGAATCTGACTGGCTCAGTATTCCTTACGGTTATCCGCTTTCCAATCAGCAGTACAGAATTCTGCATCATGAAACACTGGACTGCCCCAATTTCGTAGAAGGTGAATTATGTATCCTCGGTGAAGGCCTTGCCGTCGGCTATGCCAATGACCCCAAACTGACCGGAGAAAAATTCATTACGGAACATCATCAGCGAATCTACCACACAGGAGACTGCGGAAAATATGACCAGAACGGAAAAATCCTGTTCCTCGGCAGAAAAGACAATCAGGTGAAAATACAGGGCTACCGCATTGAATTAGGCGAAATTGAAGCTTCTCTGAACAGAATGCCGGAAATCAAAACCGCAAAAGCTGTCGCTGTAAATCAGGAAATCTGTGCTTTTATCCTGAAAGCTTCCCCGGAACTGACCGAAAAACAAATTCAGGAAAATCTCAAGAAAAGCCTGCCGAATTACTATCTGCCCAGAAGAATTTATTTCATGGAAAGTTTTCCGATAACTTCCAACGGCAAGATTGATACAAAGGCACTTGTGCAGATTGGCACTGCTATGCATTCTTCCGAAGCAATCCGCTATGAAACTGAAACTGAACGGAAAATTGCAGAAATCTGGTCAAAATATCTGGATTTCCAGCCGTCCGGAACAGATGATTTCTTCTGGTGCGGAGGAAACAGCATCAAGGCTATCAGTGTTGTCAGTGATTTGAATCACGAGTTTGAAGAAAGCCATATCACGATAAGTGAATTATACGAAAAACCGACCGTTACGGAATTAGGCGCGTTAATCGACAGTCGGTGCGCCGGTCTGGTAGAAGGTATGATTTAATTATAAATATTAAGAAATGAGGTATTACAATGCAGTCAGCAAAAGAAATTTTATTACAGATGCATCAGCGCGGAATTACCCTCTGGTGCGAAAACGAGAATATCAGATACAAAGCACCTGAAAATGTCTTCACGCAGGAAGATTTGAATCTCATCCGTGAAAACAAGCAGGAAATTCTGCATCTGCTCAAAGAAATTCAGAACAGCAGAAAAATCGAAAAAAATGAAGCCGAACGCTATGAAAAATTCGATTTGACAGCCATTCAGAATTCTTACGTCAGAGGCCGTGACCAGAATTATGAATTAAGCGGAATCGGCTGTCACGGCTATATCGAAATTACTTATGATGAAGTTATCGAACAGGATAAATTCATCAAGGCATGGAATCAGGTCATTGCAAAGCATGACATGCTCAGAGCTGTGATTTATCCGGAAGGATTCCAGAAAGTACAGGAAACCGTTCCGGAAGTGCAGATTCCGTTTTTCGATTTGAGAAATCAGCCGGAAAATGCAGTTGCATCCAAAATGGATGAAATCCGTTCGGAACTTGCACAGAAACAGTATCCGCTCGGTGTATGGCCGTTATTTGATTTGAAAGTAACGATTCATAACGAACACAAGAGCATTATTCATTTTTCACTGGATATGCTGGTGTGTGACTTTATCAGTTCCAATATCATCCTGAACGATTTGGAAGCCGTTTATCACAACAGAACAGAAGATATCAGCAAGCCGGAAACCCTGTTCAGAGATTATATCTCCTACAAGAAGACAGAAGAAGCTTATCAGTTCCTGAAAAAAAGTGATGATGAAGCTTACTGGGACAAGAAAATTGAAGTCATGGGCGAAGCTCCCGAACTTCCTGTTCTGGATGCTTCCAACTACGGCGAAGAAGCTGAATTCGACCAGTATAAAATCAAAATTCCGCGCGAAAAATGGAATCAGGCAGAAAGCCTTGCCAAAAAATATAAAATCACGCCTTCCATGCTGATTTTCTCTGCTTATGCGCATGTGCTCTCCTACTGGTCAAAGAGTGAGGACTTCTGTGTGAATATTACACTTCTGAACCGTCCGGAACTGTCTTCCGATATCGGCGAAATCGTAGGCGATTTTACAGAAGTCAACGTTGCAGATGTGAAAATAGACCCAGCTAAGAGCTTTCTGGATAATACTATCACAATTCAGAAAAATATGTGGGAGGATTTATCTCATAATGCATTCTCCGGCATTGAAGTGCTCCGCAAGATGAGCAAAGTCAGAAAGAAGAACGTCATCATTCCGGTTGTCTATACCAGCACCGTCGGCATTGCTGACAGAAATGCCGTGCTCAGAAATCAGAAGATTACTTATAAAATCAGCCAGACACCTCAGGTTTGGATTGACTGCCAGGCAGAAGAAACACAGGACGAAATTACTGTAAACTGGGATGTCAGAAAAGGTATCTTCAATTATGAAGTTGTCGAAGATATGTTCGAGAGCCTGACAAATCTGCTGAATCAGCTCTGCACGGGAGAAGAAGCCGTTCTTCAGGAAAAGAAGCTTTCTCTGCTTCCGCCGTCCGTGGAATCTGTCCGGACACTTGTCAACCAGACAGAAAAGGATA
>SVNI01000145.1 GCA_015066975.1 Ruminococcus sp.
GTAAACTTCCGGGAGCAAAAGCATTCAAACGCTGGGTGACCTCAGAAATCCTGCCAACTATCCGCAGAACAGGCGGTTATGTAAATGATGAGGAACTGTTCATCAGCACGTATATGCCTCATGCGGATGATGCCACACAACAACTGTTCAGAATGAGCCTTCAGCAAATCCGCAGACTGAATGAGAAAATCGAGCATGACAAGCCGCTTGTCGATTTTGCAAATTATGTCGGCAAATCAGAAACTCTGATTGATATGGGAGCAATGGCAAAATTGGCAGAGAAAGAAATGGAAAATATCAGAATCGGCAGAAACCGTCTGTTTAAGTGGCTGAGAGAAAAAGGCGTTCTCATGAACAATAACCTTCCCTATCAGCGATATATCGAGACTGGATATTTTCAGGTGTGCGATGCAAACGGAGGCTCAAAGGAAAAGTCTCTGATATTTCCGCAGACAATGGTCACAGGCAAAGGTCAGATTTATCTCATTAACCGGCTGAAAAATGAATATCCGGAGGGAAAATCCAAATGACTGAAAAATATAAAAAGCCGGACTGTCCGCTGATTGGGCAGGACAGCAATATTTTTAATCTTGTCGGAATCGCCTCACGGACACTCAAACGAAACAATATGCAAAATCAGGCAGAAGAAATGCAAAAGCGTGTTTTTTCCTCTCACGGCTATGATGAGGCATTAAGCATTATTATGAATTATGTCAATATTACTTCTGCCGATGATATGGAAGGAACTGAAGATGAAGATATGAATATGGGGGTGAGCTAATGCCCAATCATGTGAAGAATATTGTCACTTTAGAGGGCGATACAGAAAAAATTCAGCAGATACTTGAAAAAATTAAAAATGATGAATACGGCATCGGCACGGTTGACTTTGAAAAAATCCTGCCGATGCCTTCTTTTATTCCTGAAAATCAGGTCATCGACTGGCGCAGATTCAGCTGGGGAACAAAGTGGAATGCCTACGATTACCAGCCGGATATAGATTATGGAGAAAAATACGGTCAGTCCGGTGTTCTGGAATTTTTAACAGCATGGTCTGCACCTCATCCGGTCATGGAAAAGCTGTCCCAGATGTTTCCTGAAATAGAGTTTACCCATGAATGGGCAGATGAAGATTTAGGCATGAACTGCGGTCGGAGAAGCTATTCCGGCGGTGAACGAACCGAGGAATATTCTCCGGAATATGGCATTGAAAGCCAAAATTTCGCTTGTTCCCTATGGTACAGTGATTCCGCAGAAAACGAAGAAACTATTACACAAAGTGCAGGATAAGGAGGTTTTTGGAATGCACAGAACAAGAAATGAAAACAGAGCAGGCATCCAGATGAGTGGAAACAGCATTTCTTCCATGCTCAAAAGCGTGAAAGGGCAGATTTCACCCCAAAAGTACAAAGAACTGTGCTGTCGGGTGAATCAGGCGGAAAGCTATTCTGCTAAAAAACATCTGATTTATGCCAGTATTCAGGCAAAACAGCAGAAATAGGATGTAAGCTGTCAGGGATGACAGCGGAAAGGAGGCAGATGAACAGTTTTATGGCATGGGTCGGCGGAAAAAAGGCTCTCAGAGACGAAATCCTGAAGCGTTTTCCGCTGAATTACCAGAAATATATTGAAGTGTTCGGCGGTGCAGGATGGGTGCTGTTTCATAAGGAAATCGGCAGAGATTTCGAGGTCTGGAACGACCGGAACAGCAACCTCACGAATCTGTACCGCTGCGTCCGTGATAATCCCAATAAATTGAAATATAAACTGAAATATGTCCTGAATTCCCGTGAGGACTTCATGAATCTTGTCAGTCTGCACAGAAAAGGCTTGTTTCCGAGATTTCATGATTATGACAGAGCTGCAAAGTTCTATCAGCTCATCCGGTACAGCTATGCAAGCAGTCTCGACAGTTTCGCAAGCCAGCCACATTCGATGTGGGGAGATTTTCCGCAAATCGACATGGCTTCGAGAAGATTGCAGACAGTTGTCATCGAGAATCAGGATTTTGAAACGCTGATTCGGCATTATGACAGTCCGGTCAGCTTTTTTTACTGTGACCCTCCGTATTATTCGACTGAAAGCTATTACAAAGATGTCGGATTTACGCAGAAAGACCATATCCGGCTGAGGGATGCACTTTTGCAGAGCAAAAGCAAATTTCTGGTATCCTATAACGATTGTCCCGAAATTTGGCAGTTATGGAATCAGAAGGGAATTCAGATTGAATCTATCAGCCGTCTGAATAATATCGTTCAGCGATATGAGGGCGGAAAAATGTACGATGAAGTTTTCATCTCAAACTATGACACGAGTGAACGCTCCGGAAACGGTCAGCTTTCACTGTGGGATGATGATAATTTCAAAAATACTTTACCGGTATAAACGGAAATTCCCGTTGATATAAATATTTTTTAGAAAGGCTTGATTTAAATGAATGAAATCAAAATTTACGAACATCCGAAATTCGGTCAGCTCAGAATAATTCTGATTGACGGTCAGCCGTGGTTCTTTGGAAAAGATGTCGCTGGCAGTCTCGGTTATCAGAATCCGCAGAAAGCTGTCCGTGACCATGTATTTCCGGAAGATAAGACGGTGAACGAATCGTTCACCGTCAACGGAACGGCTGTTCTGCTGATTAATAAATCCGGTCTGTACAGTCTGATTCTCTCAAGCAAGCTGGAGAGTGCAAAAGAATTCAGGCACTGGGTAACTTCCGAAGTCCTTCCCAGCATTGGCAGATACGGCTGTTACATGACTCCGGAAACAGCACAGAATCTGCTCGGCAATCCGGATTTCCTGATTCTTCTGCTCCGGCGGTTTTCAGAAATGCAGGACGAAAATTTTCTTCTTCTGGAAGAAAACGCAGAACTGAAAGAAAAATGCAGTTATCTGAATGTGATTCTCAGAAGCAAGTCTGATTTGCCGATGACTGTCATCGCTAAGGATTACGGCTTTTCTGCACAGAAAATGAATGCTCTGCTGAATTTTCTCGGAGTGCAGTACCGCATGAAATCCGGATACTGGGTTCTGTACGAAAAATATCAGGATTACGGCTACACGAAAATGCATACTTATCCGAGCGGAAAAAATCAGTTCAGAACATACATGTGCTGGACGGAGAAAGGCAGAAAATTTCTGTATGAGCTTCTGAAAGAAAACGGCTATGTTCCGCTGTGTGAACAGGAGGACGAAGATGAAAATCCGTGTTTTTCAGATTGACTGCCGGAAAGACAAGGAAAATCTTTCATTTGCCGGTTATGAGGAAACGCTTAAACACGGCGGTATCAATCCGGCTCTGTACCGGCAGATTTACGGCGGAACAGTAAATTGTTCCAATCTGGAAGATGTATTCCGGAAATGCAGTTCCGGTCAGAAACCGCCCGGTTATTACGGACGTTCCCTTTCAGTCAGCGATGTGGTTCAAATCATTGACGGCAGACAAGCAGGTTTTTACTTCTGTGATTCTGCCGGATTCAAGCCGGTTGATTTTGATATTTTTCAGACTGACCATAACAAAATGCTGAAAATTCTTGTGATAGAGTGTGGCAAAAAGCCATATATCGCTGAAATTCAGAACTGTCTAAAAGCAGAACAGTCCGTTGTCGGCGGTTTGATAGAGCCGGTCTATTTTGACCCGACTGATAAGGCATTGATATTCTGCGATGAGGAATTTCTATTGAAAGACTATGCTCCAAACCGGCTTATAGGTCAGATTCTGATTCACGGCACATTCATGATTGTCGGAAACGGCGTGAACAAAAATGGTGAAAATATCGAAGTTTCTCTGACAGATGAGCAGATTTCTGAATTTACAGAACAGTTCAGTCATCCTGTTGTTAGTTTGCAAGAAGCTCCGCAGGAAGAAAATAACTTGTCAATAACGCTGTAAAACGTCTGTGTTTCTTATTCATTAAGCAGATTTTTTCCTGAACTGCTGGACTTTTCACTCCTTCTGTGATATGCTGTAATAAAATATCACAAAGGAGTGAAAGCCATGAAAAAGGCGATTTTACTTGTAATTCTGTGTGCAGTGTTCATGACCGGCTGTGATGAATATGATATGACTTTAGAAATCATCCATCAGCCGGAAACAGCAGAATCGGTCACGGCATCTGAGGAAGTATCGTGCGAAGCCGCTGAAAT
>SVNI01000146.1:0-2464 GCA_015066975.1 Ruminococcus sp.
CAGCTTGTTTTAACCAATCACGGCTTGATTCCGATTGAGAAAGTCACCACCAGTGATAAAGTCTGGGATGGTGAAAGCTGGGTGGAGCATGACGGTGTTATTTATAAAGGCGAACGGGAGGTTATCACATATGAAGGACTCACAGCAACCCCTGACCATCTTGTTTTTCACATGAATCATTATCTTCCTTTCGACGAAATAGCTGGAAAGCAAGCCGAATTACAAGGAATACAAAAAGTTTATGATATACGAAATGCCGGAAGACACCACTGTTTTACCGTATCGGGAAAGCTCGTCCATAATTGCGGATATGGCGGCTCAATCGGAGCGATGAAAGCAATGGGCGGTTCAGCAATGGGACTTTCTGACAGCGAACTGAAACAGATAGTCACTGACTGGCGGACAGCTTCTCCTAATATCGTCAAACTTTGGTATGAAATAGATGCTGCTGCCATGACTGCTGTTATTCAGAGAACAACCACAGAAACTCACGGTATTAAATTCATTTATCAGAATGGTATTCTTTTTGTGGAACTGCCCTCAGAACGCAGGCTTGCCTACATCAGACCACAGATTGATGTAAATCGATTTGGTGGAGACTCTCTTACTTATGAAGGGGTCGGTACAACGAAAAAATGGGAACGAATCGAGACATATGGCGCTCGGCTTGTTGAAAATATTGTGCAGGGAATTGCCCGTGACCTGCTCTGCCACAGCATGAAAACATTGTCAGAACGCCAGATTGTGGCTCATGTACATGATGAACTGATTATTGAAGCTGACAGAAATATGTCTGTAGGCGATATTTGTAAACGAATGGCGAAAACACCGGACTGGGCAGAAGGTCTGATTCTCCGTGCAGACGGATTTGAATGTCAGTTTTATCAAAAGGACTGAAAGAAGCGTGATTTCTTTCGTCCCAATGATGAATTATGATACATGAACAGCTATAGGAGAAAATCTATGACCCGCATCAGGAATCCGACTGTGAAAGTTTGCAGTCCGAAAAACGAAATACTCCCAAGAAGAGAAAGGATTTTATTATTATGAACGATTTGAAAGTTTGGAATTATGAGGACTCAAAAGTCCGTACTGTAGAAATTGACGGCAAAATCTGGTTTGTCGCAAAAGATGTGGCTTCTGTACTCAATTACAGTAATCCGAGAGATGCTGTTTCCCGTCATGTTGATGAAGAAGATAAGGGAGTCGTAAAACACGACACCCTTGGCGGAGTCCAGAATTTAGCCATTATCAATGAATCCGGTGTGTATGCCCTGATTTTCGGAAGCAAGCTCCCAACTGCTAAAAAATTCAAAAGATGGGTAACCTCCGAGGTTTTACCCTCTATTCGTAAAAATGGCAGTTACGGCATTGATACGGCTCTGACACCGGAATTGCAGGTACTTATCCAGCACGAACGCATGATGCAGGAGCAGAAAAAACAGCTTGATGCTGTGCAGAACAAGGTAGAAGCCATTCAGGAAATTTTCACTCTGACACCTGAAAACTGGAAAAAAGATATCCGTGTAGCTGTCGGCAGTCTGTCCGTGAAAATTTCCGGAGATTACAGCATGATGCAGGAACTCTATGAACAGATTTATGCCCTGCTGGAAGACCGTGCAGGAGCTGACCTTGAAGCCCGTCTCCGCAACCGCAGAAAGCGTATGGAACTCAACGGCTCAACAAAAACGGATATCCGCAAAATTTCCAGACTGGACATCATCGAAGATGACAAGAAGCTGAAAGAAATCTTTACGTCTATTCTGCGTGAAATGTCTGCCAAATATTTATGAGAGGTGTCTGCTGTATGTTTTATGTTAAGGAAAAAATCAACGAAGGTACAGAAATCCGCATTGAAGTGACTGATGAAAATGTATTCTGTAGCTGTCCCGGCTGTGATGCAGAGGTTTCTGTTGACCTCTCTGAAATTTTCGCTGGTGGCTATGCGGATTTATACGGTACTCAGGTCTTCTGCGAAGAATGCACAAGAAAAAGAAGCCTGTTCAATCCGTAACCAATACATTCCGTATTAGATGAAATAAAAAGTGTCCTCCGCCTGCGGACAGCCTTAAAATTCGCAGGCGGTACGGACAAAACTGGAGGTAATTATCAATGGCAAACAAGTACAACCGTGAGGGCTACGCTGACCCGACAGCCTGTGAAGCTCTCAGAAGAATCGAAAGAGAAGAAAAAGTGGCTCGCTATCGTCCGCTGGTCTACATCTGCTCACCGTTTTCAGGCAAAGTGAAGAAAAACAAGAGAAAAGCAAGAAAATACTGTCGTTTCGCTCTGGAACAGCATAGTATTCCTTTCGCTCCGCACCTGCTCTTTCCGCAGTTCATGGACGATAACAGCCCCGAAGAGCGTCAGCTTGCAATGTTCATGAACCTGATTATGCTCGGTCACTGTGATGAACTCTGGGTGTTCGGTGACAGAATTTCCGCAGGCATGAAGCAGGAAATCC
>SVNI01000146.1:2474-4112 GCA_015066975.1 Ruminococcus sp.
ATCCATAAGGCAGAACGCAAACATATGAAAATCCGCTATTTTACGGAAGATTTGGAGGAAAAGAAATGAACCGTGACCAGTATGAACACCATATTTCTATGAGCCTTGCTGCCGTTCTCTCAAAAGAAGAACATAAAAATATCATGGAACATCTGCACAGCTTGTCCGATGAGGATTTTATTCAGACAGTCGAAGAAATGAAAAACGGCTGTTCTGAAGACATCACTGCAAAACAAATGATGAAGGAACAGTATGAAATCCGTAGAAAAAGAGACAGCATGGACACAGGGTATGATAATATTCCTGCTGCATTTCTGACAGAGGAAGAAAATGCGGAATGGCTGAACAGTATCAGCAAAAGCCGTCCGTCAAATCTGATTCTGCTGGATGATACCTCCGCAGTAACTGACATCTGGAGAACAAATAACCGGACAGCCACCGGAGTGCCTTCTGACCTGTTTTTCAGCGGTAATATTCCTGTTCCTGACTGCTGGATTCATTTTAAGGATGCGAAAGGCGAAACAGTGAAATTCCGCACGGTGATTTTTCCGGATTATCAGGAAAGAATCCGTTCCGCCGGTGAAGATACTTCCGTTCAGGTCGGTGCAGTGATTTATCAGAACATTAAAGATTCTTTTCTTATTTTCAGTATTGAAGTACTCAGAGGGCATGACTGGCTGATGAGTGCAATGGAAGTCGGCTATAAGGCACTTCCCAAAAACATAAGGGAAATTATCAGTCAGCAGTTAAGCATTGCCGAAATCAGTGCATTTTCGTCTGAACTGCTGGGTATCTGGTACGGTGTGCAGATTTCTCTTCTGCATCCGCTGGTAAAGGATATTTTTCTGAATCCGGTCACTGTTGTGGATGAATCCGCAAATAAAAAGACAGCTAAAAACGGAAAGAAAAGACCGCTCCGCTACATCAAAAGACATATTCTTAATGCTGAAGAAATGAAAAAACGTATCCACGGAGAAGGAAAATTCCAGCGTCACACACTTGTCTGGTATGTTATCGGTCATTGGAGAAAATATGCTGACGGAAGAAAGATATTTATTCAGCCGTACTGGAAGGGTGCACTCCGTGACCTGAAAAACGGTGAAATCCGTGAAAGAGAAATTGTTCTGGAGGAAACGATATGAAATTTACTTTATACACTTCCGATTATGCCGGAAAACCGCAGAATACAGTATATCCGAATGAAGTGGTGATTGCTTCTGCCGATGACATGAAAAAGGCTGTCAGCTTTGACCATGTGTGTGCAAAATATAAGAACAGCCGCCGTTCCAATGATAATTTTATTAGTTCCGATGTGGTTTCTCTGGAATGCGACAATGACCACAGCGATAAGCCAGATGACTGGATTACTCCGAAAATGCTGGAAGATGAGCTGTCCGGTGTGAATTTCGTCATTGTCAGCAGCCGACACAGCATGAAGCCCAAAGGCAAAAAGTCCGCACGCCCCCGTTTCCATATGTTCTTTCCGTCTGACACCTGTTCCGATGCAAAGGCTTATGCGGAGCTGAAACAGCAGATTTATAAAGAGTTTCCTTTTTTTGACAACGTGAGTTCGATGAAAAAAAGAATAGAAAAAGCCGCCAAAATCTGTTATAATGAGAATAACGACAGACTCAGAAA
>SVNI01000006.1:0-3653 GCA_015066975.1 Ruminococcus sp.
CGGAAATCCAGCATCTTGCGGAAATTTATCATATAAAACTGACAGTTTCCTATCCGGAATCGCTGATTGGCAGATGCAAAAAATACAGATTCCGGATAGGCATTCCGCTGGGAATTCTGATAAGTGCGCTTGTGATTTTCTGCTACTCGAATACAGTTGCCGTGATTGAAATTCAAGGTACAGAAGCTGTGAAAGATTCGGTCATTCTGTCGCTTCTGGAAGAAGAAGGTGTTTCGCTGGGCACATGGATGACAGATATTGACATGAATCACTGCGAAACTGTACTGCGGGTAAAAATTCCGGAAATTGCATGGGCGGGCATCCGGAGCACAGGAAACCGCCTTGTCGTGCAGGTGACGGAAGAAAAAGCGCATATCCCTATGATTCACGAACGGACACCATGCAATATTATTTCCAGATACAACGCCCAGATTACAGATGTGCGGATTTACAGCGGACAGCTTCTGCGCCTTATCGGGGACGGTGTTTCCGCAGGGGAAGTTATCGTCAGCGGTGTGATTGCAGATGATGCCGGGCATGTCAGCTACCGCCACGCGCTGGGAAATATTACAGGCATCTACACGCAGAAAGCCGAACTGACCGAATATTTCACCGATATCCGCACCGAACAGACAGGCAGAAGCATCACACAGAAATGGTTTCAGCTATTTAATCTTAAAATTCCTCTGGGACTGCGCAAGCCGGATTATGCAGAATCTTCGGTAAAAGAATTCTACACACCGTTTTGTTTTTCGGGACATACGCTCCCGGCAGGCATTCTCCGGCGAACGACTTCTGAGAAACAGACTTCTGTCACCGAACATTCTGAAGAAGATACCCTCCTTGCCCTGAATGCTGACATTGTTCGCTATGAGAAAAATTTTCTTTCTGAAAACATCGAAATTCTGGACTGTCAGAAAGAATATTTCCGCACAGAAACCGGCATCACCTGCCAGCTGACTTACACACTGAAAGGCGAAATCGGCATGACTTCGGATTTTTTCGTAAAATAAAAAACAGGACAGCCGGAGCTGTCCCGTTTATAAATGCAATTATTCCGAATTACTTCTTGAGAGGCATATCAGCCTGAGTATAAATCTGAACAATCAGCTTCATGATATTCAGAGCATCAGTAGAATCCGGCTTGCCACTCTGGTCAACGTCAGCGTTCTTTTCGCCCTGAGCAGACATGGTGTCCTTACCAAGAATTGCCTTGTTGAGAGTGATAACGTCAAGGATATCTACTTCGCCGGAGCAGTCAGCGTCGCCCCAGAGGATATCTGTTTCTTCCTGAGTGCCGTTCGGGCCTTCGTCTTCGAGGAAGGAAGATACCCATACAAGCGGAGCATTCCAGTTGATAGTGATTTCGTTTACAGACCAAGCATCGTTCTGGTCATAGTAGCACTTCTGCGGAGCGAGTTCACCAATCTTGTAGCCTGCACCCTGAATCATCGGGTCGTTCATGCTGGAGTTAGGACCACCAGACAGACAGCCAGACGGAGCATACGGCCAGCCAGCCTTCATCTGCGGGCACCAGTATCTGTGATGCGGGAAGTTAGTAGTATCAGTACCCCAGCCAGTTACATAGGAATTTTCCATAGCGTTTCTGCCGAGGATGTAGTCGAAGGAAGAAGATACACCGTTCAGATAGGAAGCTTCGCCGGACAGGTCATAAGCAAGACCCATAACGATAGCGTTATTTGCTACCATGGAGTTAGAGCCCCAGCCGTAACCGCCAAGAACATCAACAGTCTTTTCAGATGCTGTATCGCCATCAAATACTGTGATAGTTGCAGATACGTCCTGACCTTCGTAGTTTGTGCCGTAGCCAGACTTCTTTTCTACATCGAGATAGTAGTCAGCAGCAGCCTGAACAGCTTCGGAAGACTTCTTGATTTCGGCAGCATCAGCATTTGCATTGTTCTTCTGAACAGCATAGGACATTGTGCCCAGAGCTTCCAGAGTACCCCAAGTAAATGCTGTCGGGTCGCCCTTGTTTTCACCGCCGAATACATGGGTCGGAACTGTGAAAGCATCCTTGTAAGCTCTCATATCTGTGCCGTATTCAGAACCGCCTGTTGTCAGGTAAAGTTCAGTAGAAGCCCAGTAGAATTCATCGGATACCTGAGTATCACCGTAAGGTCCGCCGCCCTTGTTCTGTTCCAGAGGTGCGAACATGTCATCCTTGGTGTAGTCGCCGTCAACATCAGCATAGATGTCTCCGTATTTGCTTGTGAAATTAGACTTTGCAGCCTTATAAGCCTTTTCAGCAGCAGCGATATATTCATTTGCCTTAGCTTCGTTATAGGGCTTGAGCAGACGAGCAAGCTGTGCCCAAGATGCAGCAGCATTCAGAGTAGCGGCATAAGTAGCAGGCTTAACGATACGCTTCGGATTGGTGGTTTCTTCCTTAACGCCTTCTTCAACGTAAGGCATAACGCCGAGGCCTGTCCACTTGTAGTCGTGAATCTTGTGGTAAACCATACCGTCATCACGCTGCATAGTTTCAAAGAAGTCAGCTTCCCACATCATTTCGTCGAGAATGTCAGGAGTGCCGTTGCCGGTTTCCGGAATCTTAACTGTACCAGAACCGTCAGCCCACTTGTCTTCCTTGCCTGCATAGATAGCGCGTTCGTAAGTGTTGCCGAGTGTCCACATGGAAACACCGCCGTTTACAACGTACTTACCATAGTCGCCGGCATCATACCAACCGCCTGTTACGTCAATAGACTTTGTATAGGTCGGTTCAGATGTGTAGATATATACCCATTCGTCAGAGATGTAAGCAGTATCCGGCTTGTGACCTGCCTTACGTCCCAGAGTTCTGTCAGCATCATGTGGATTATTGGAATAATGCCCCTTGGAGTCAGAAACATACTGGTCGCTTAAATCCATACCGGAACGGTTCAGATAGTAATAGTTCATAGCATCTGTAACCAGACCGTCATAGATGTCATTGCCGATATCGAACGGCAGAGACTTCTTGTCGCCAACCTGAATATAATAGCCTGTGCCTTCTGTTGTGAAGTCAGAGAAGTCAGCAATCTGAACAGTTTCACCAGCAGTATCATCTGTAAATGCAGAGCCGAGAGAACCTGTGTATACAGTCTTGCCGGAAGAATCCTTTACTTCAAAGGAAGAAGCATTCATGCCTTCTACAGTAGCCTGCTTCTGGAGGTTCGGATAGAAACCAACCTGGTTCAGAACGATGTCATACTGTTCCTTTTCGGGTTCTTTTACATAGTCATCTTCAGAACCTGTCATATCAATCAGAGCGAGGTTATCGAACTTGATGATAGTACCTTCAGGGAAGCATACGCTAGGAGTATACTGACCGTCGCCGCCGAAGTGGAAGGTCCATTCAACAGTGTTCTTACCGGTCGGCAGGTTATCCTTTACGTTTTCCATGAACTTGCCGTCGATGATGAATTCATAAGCATAGGTTGTCCATGTTTTAGCCGGAATGGTATCATTTTTCCAGCTGTTCCAGCCTTCATAATACGGAACATCCCAGTCACTGGTATTAGCATCACCCTTGGTTTCCTTGCAGGAAGCGTTCTTCAGCTTGGTTTCGAGGTCAGCCTGAGAAATGCCTTCTGTATAACCGCCGATATCCAATTTATTACCGCAGTTGTGCCAGTATTCAGCATCAT
>SVNI01000006.1:3663-10938 GCA_015066975.1 Ruminococcus sp.
TCACCAATCTTGGAATACATATGACCGGAATTAGTAGCATATACAGAGTATGTCAGACGATACTTATGACCATAAGTAATGGACAGCTGTCTGTGACGGAACTGGCAGTCCCATCTGTCTTCACCGCCGTTGGACTGACCGCCGGGGTTCTTAATCTGGATAGCATATACGCCGTTGTTGATTTCAAAAGCCATTTGAGCAGTACCGTTTTCGCAGATATGCCACGGCAGACCAGCACCTTCATTAAAAGTACCTTCACCGAGCAGTTCACCAGCAAAAGCAGTCATGCTTGCAACAGAAGCAGCAGAAGAAGTTGCAATCATAGCGAGTGCAGCAGCACTTGCAGCCAACTTCTTGCCAAATTTAAATTTGCGCATTGGTATTACCCTCCCATAAATATTGAAAATTTTGATTTCGATTTATATCATGTCCGTCAGTGCAAGCGGACATAATAAGCATAAGATTTAAAAATTTTAAGACAGATTTCACAAAATACACACAGTTCTGTAAAATTCTTATCAAATTTATTATAGTACATTTTGACAGAAAAGTAAAGTGTTTTTTTCAACTTTGGAGATTTATCTAAACTGTGTACACTGATTTTGTGAATTCTGACGAAATTATTTCTCTACCGGAAGTGTCGGTTCAATTCCGACAATATGCTTCATAATAATCAGAGCGTCCGCAGCATCCGGTCTTCCGCTGAGGTCGACATCGGCGGCTTTCTGCTGAATTGCGGAAATATCTTCTTTTCCGAGCAGATTTCTATTCAGTGTGATAACATCCAGAATATCGACTGTACCGCTGAGGTCAACGTCACCATAGAGTAAATCATCGGAAGGAGTTTCTGTTGTTTCTTTTTCAGTAGGTGTCACAGGTGTTACATCAGAAGGCGTTGTGCCATCGGGTTCAGTACCATAGATGAGGGTATCACCGTCATACATAGTAATATAAGGTGTGATAGCTTCGGGGGATTTCAGCAAATCCTGACCGCCTTCCTGCAAGCCGTTGAAAGAATAGTCATTTTCCGGATTCCAAGCACCAGCCGGAGCAGTATCAGCAACAGCGATTCTGATTTGTGCTTCGGAACGGTGTTCAGACTGACCGGTCGGCATAACAACAGAACCGTCATTGAATTTCAGTTTGATATAATAGATATTGCCGTCATACTGAATCGGGTCAGAAACGCTCAAAGCACCCTCATCACCAGCGTGCTGGTCATATCCGATAGATACTTTAATATCATCCACTGTCAGACCTGCATCCAGCACTTCAGAAATATCGAAATAATAATTATAGGACAAATCCTTGACAACTCTTGCCGGCCATGCGGAATGATTCATAGCCCAAACCTGAATCTGGGTATAGCTTGCCTGATTCTGCTGAATGACAGCAGCAACTTCAAATTCATTCCATTTCGGAGTTTCCGTCGGTGGGAAGTCAGCCAGAGGTGTGCAGTCATAGTCATCAAGCATAGCGCACAGCAAAGCGGTATAGCCGGCATTATAGTCAATAGCTACTTCGGTATACTGATACTGACCGACTTCATCTGTGAATGTGCCGTCCTTAGAAGGACCGCCTTCAAGAGCACCATAAAGAGTATGTGCATATTCTGTCTGCCAGCCCTGTGCATCTTCTTCACTTAGGCCAAGGCTCTGCCAGTGGTCATCATGAATACCGGAGGCTGTTCTGTGATGGAACGTTTTAGGATTATTTTCGCCCATCCCCTGCACATAGCAGAGATTCAAATCATTATCGCCGAAACAGTAATCAAGCTGTTGTTTTGCCCATGTATTATATTTTTCAGCTTTTGCAGCATCATCCTTGAAAGCCGTATCGCTTGCAAGTTTTGCAAGCCATGCAGTAGTTGTCACATGACGGAGCGCACCCCATTCCATGAGCCATGCCAGACCGTCAGGAGTGTAAGCAACCTGTTTTCCGCCGTAGCCGTTAATCCAGTAATCCAGATGATGTTCAATCTGTGTTTTCCATTCTTCCTTGCCGGTATTCTCATAATAGAGCATAGCTGCGCCCTGAAGTGCATCATCCCAGCAGAAACCCCAAGTATATTTTCTTTCCGTAGACTGGGATTCTGTCGCCAGATTCGGGATATATTCATCACACTTGTCAAGATATGCCTGCTCACCTGTTGCGCGATAGAGCCAGTTTGCGGCATAGAACAAATCATCAAAATAATCCGTCTGCGGATAATAAGATTTCTGAACACCCTGGTCATCATTGCTTCTGGTAGCATCTGCAACTTTAAACAAGCTGACAGCATGTTTCAGATAGCTTTCGGCGAGTGTCGGATTTTCATCTTTAAAAGCGATATATCCGGCGGCCATAGCGGCGGCCATCTGAGACATTGTAGAAGTAGAAGTAATCAAATCATATGGACGGGCATCCTCACCGCTGGTAAGCTTATACTTTCTCATATAAACTTCTGCACTGCCCCACCACTGATGGTCGAAACCGTCACCGATTGTACCAACAACGGAATCACCGCGGTCACATCCGGCAACATAATCAAGACCCCACTGGAGATTATTCATATAAGTCTCATAGAGACCTGCTTTCTTGAGTGCATCTTTATATTCAATAATGCCCCAAGCCATGATAGCGGCAGTATACGCATTTGTCAGAGCAAATTTGAAATGGTCGCCGGCATCGAACCAGCCTCCGGGCACTTCGTCTGTCAGCATAGAATCGGCTCTCCATGTGACTTCGTTCCAGTCGGGAAGCTCGCCTGCCTGCTGCACTTCGTAGAAAAACATAGATTTCTGCAATGCTTCGGCATAATTATAGTCGCCTGCGGCATTGGCAGAAATGCTTGTGAATGCCGTCTGCACGGGTGCAGTCAGTGCAGATGCACACATCACAAGACTGGCAATTCCTGCGATTAATTTCTTCATGAAAATTTCCCCTCTCAATAAGAATTTTATAGTTTCATTTTACAATAATTTCACAGATTTGTCAAGCATTTTTCGCAAAAAAACAGAGAGCTGACAACTGTCAGCCCTCTGGAAAAATTCAGTTATTATCTGATTCAGAATCAAACAACGCCCTATTTCAACTCACATATCTTAACTGATATGATTTTAATCTTAGAAATCAAATTAAACAACACCCTGTGCCTTCATAGCTTCTGCAACTTTCAGGAAGCCTGCGATATTAGCACCTGCTACGAGGTCATCACCCAGACCGTACTTGTTAGCTGCTTCTACAGAAGACTTGAAGATATTAGCCATGATGCCCTTGAGCTTTTCATCAACCTCTTCAGCAGTCCAGTTATATCTCATGGAGTTCTGGGACATTTCCAGACCAGATACAGCAACACCGCCGGCATTAACAGCCTTGGAAGGAGCAACAATAACACCCTTAGACTTCAGGAAAGCGATTGCTTCGTTGGATGTCGGCATGTTGGAAACTTCTACATAGTACTTCACGCCGTTAGCGACAATCTGTTCAGCTTCTTTCATACCAACTTCGTTCTGAGTAGCGCAAGGCATGATAATATCAGCCTTAACACCCCACGGCTTTTCACCAGCGTGGAATTCTACACCGAACTTATCAGCATAATCCTGAGCACGGTTGCGGCAGGATGCTCTCATTTCGAGCAGGTAGTTTACTTTTTCTTCTGTGTTGATGCCTTCGGGGTCATAAACATAACCGTCAGGACCAGAAATAGTAACAACCTTACCGCCGAGTTCGTTAACTTTCTTGATTGTGCCCCATGCTACGTTACCGAAGCCGGAAACTGCTACAGTCTTGCCCTTGATGGAATCGCCGAAATGTTCGAGCATATTTACTGTATAGTAAACTGCGCCGTAACCGGTAGCTTCCGGACGAATCAAAGAACCGCCGTATTCCATACCCTTACCAGTCAGAACACCGGAGAATTCATTTCTGATTCTCTTATACTGACCGAACAGGTAACCGATTTCACGGCCGCCTACACCGATGTCACCAGCAGGAACATCTGTATTCGGACCAATGTGCTTGCAGAGTTCTGTCATGAAGCTCTGGCAGAAACGCATTACTTCAGCATCGGACTTGCCCTGCGGGTCGAAGTCAGAACCGCCCTTGCCGCCGCCCATAGGCAGGGAAGTCAGGGAATTCTTGAAAATCTGTTCAAAGCCTAAGAACTTGATAATGCCAATATATACATTAGGAGCAAAACGCAGACCGCCCTTGTACGGACCAATTGCAGAATTGAACTGTACACGGAAACCACGGTTCACCTGTACTTTACCGTTGTCATCAACCCACGGTACACGGAAGATAACCTGACGTTCCGGTTCTACGATTCTTTCGAGAACGCCTGCTTCTACGAGGTCAGGTCTTGCATCAACAACAGGTTCTACGGATTCGAGAACTTCTGTTACGGTCTGGATGAATTCAGGTTCGCCCTGATTTCTTGCTTTTACTCTTTCCAGTAAATCTACTAAGTACTGATTCTTTAACGCCATTGTTAAGAACCTCCTGTTTTGAAAAATATTCCGTCTCTGAAAGACAGTTGTCTTTTCAGACGGTACTGTTATTATACCATGCTTTTTTAAAAATTGCAAGTGTTTTTTTCAATTTTTTCTGATAATTTCAGGAAAATTCTTTATTTTGTTAAGTCTGCATGAAAACAGACCCGTTTTTTTGTGCATATCGCCTGATATTGACTTTCTGAACTTTTTCTGTTATACTGTTATTTAAATAAGACAAGCTAACGAGGTGATTTTTTATGATGAAATATCTCACACCATGCGGAATCATTACACTCAGGGATAATACAGGAATGCCTGTAGAATTTTCCGTCTGCAAGAGAAAGAAGCTGTTTCCGAAACAGTATCTCTTTTATGATACAGATTATGAATATCCGGTGCAGACACAGAACGAATATGAGATTCACATTTCTGCAAAACATCTGAAAGCCGGAATAAATTACATTCTGAGAATTCATGACTGTGAATGCAAATTCGGCGACAGTGATGAAAATACTTTCTGCAATTATGTTTTCAAAAATTATTATCATCTGAGTATCGGTGCATATGACCCGAATGATGACAGCAAATGGTATCAGATGCTTGCAAAATATCAACACAGACACCAGAAAGATGCTTTTCAGTTTGATGAGAGCGAATTTGAACAGTATATGATTTCCATGCTTGCCGACTGTTCCGGCTATGCCTTTCATCTTCTGAACAATCCGCCTGATGAAATTATCTTCCATGTTGCATGGATTGCACATTTTACAGAACGTCCTGCTGAACTCCGGTTCATAGACGAGGAAGATTTAAAAGACGAATTTGAAAGATACATCACCTGCCTGACTACCTGACCGCTTCAGCGGTCTTTTTATTTCTATTATCAGTTGATTTTAAACGTTTGCGAAACTTGCGGTTGTTTTATTATACTTTGATTCGCTTGCAAATCAACCAAAACTGTGCTATAATAAAACCAGACAAACAGATGTCAGAATTTATTCAGGGGGGCGCACATGAAACAAACTACATTTTCTTCCCGGCTTGCTTATTATCGGAAACGTGCCGGACTCAAACAGGAAGAACTCGCCGTGCAGTTGAATGTTACCCCTCAGGCGGTCTCGAAATGGGAGAACGGTTCGTTTCCTGACGGAACACTTCTCCCGAAAATTTCGCAGATTCTTGGCGTTTCTCTTGATATTCTGTTCGGTCTGAAAGACGAAGAACCCGAACCGGATTATTTGCAGGAATATATGAAAAAACTCTCAAAGCTTGAGGAAGCCGAACGCACGGAACAGGCAGTTGAATTATTCTACCGATTTCTGTGTGCCTATGACAGGAACATCCAGCCTCATCAGGTGCGTTTTCCGGAGAATCCCCCCAGAGTGATTTACGCACATCTGCGGTCAGATTCCGCACTTGGTCTGATGCGCCTGAATTCGGATATGCAGTTCTTCACTTTCGTGAAGATTCCAGAAAAAGGCGTCGGAAGCTATGCGAAAATTTCAGAGAGAATGCTGGATTTGTTCAGACTGCTTTCAGACGAGAATGCTTTGAAGCTCATCACATTTGCCGAAAGTCTGCCGAGAGATTATATCCTCACAATGGAAAGTTTTTCCAGACATTTGCAGATTCCGGAAAAAGAAATCCGACGGATTGTGACAGACTGTATTCATCTGGGAATCATCTGGGAACTGAAAGCAGATTTCGGCGGAACAATTCATAATACTTATGGTTATGTACATTCCGTGCCATTGACAACCATTCTGGTATTATCCGAAGCCTTGATTAATTTTATCGCCAACTGCGAACCCGATATTGATATCTGGAAAAAAGGGGCATTCCGCCCTGCATCAGAATCAGATAAAGATAAATAATTTATATTTCTATATTTTAAGGAGGAATTTCTATCATGAAGAAAGCAAATCGTGTCCTGACAGCCGCACTCGCCGGAATTCTGCTGACAGCTCCGGCATCATCTCTGGCAACAGCAGTCAATGCTGCTGATTCCTATCAGATGACTGTTACTGTAAACACCGCCCAGAACCGCAAGGCCATCAGTCCTTACATCTACGGTGTGAACGAATACGGCAACGGTGCAAACCTCGAAAATATCAAGGTGAATGCAGTCCGTCAGGGCGGTAACCGTTATACAGGCTATAACTGGGAAACAAACTGGTCTAATGCGGGTGCGGACTGGAAACACAGTTCTGATACCAATATCGGCGATATTTCCGACGGCGCAGGCTATGCCGCAAGAAATCTCTCTAAGAATGTCAACAAGTACGGCATTCCCTACAAAATGACTACCCTCCAGATGGCCGGTTATGTCTCCGCTGACAAGAACGGTGAAGTTTCCGAAGCCGAAGCTGCTCCCTCCGCCCGCTGGAACGAAGTCAAATTCCAGAAAGACGGCGAACTTTCTCTCGAACCTGATACAACTGATAATGTTGTCTACATGGACGAATATGTCAACTATCTGGTAAAAACTCTCGGTGATGCTTCCACAGCAGAAGGCATTCAGGCATACAGTCTCGATAATGAGCCTGTTCTCTGGAACGATACCCACCCCCGTATGCATTCCGAAGAAGTCACTAACGAAGAACTGGTTTCCAAATCTATCGAGCTGGCAAATGTTGTCAAAACCATCGACCCGAAAGCTGAAGTTTATGGCCCTGCTTTCTGGGGTATGCTCCCTTGTATGCAGATTGGCGAAACCGGTCAGGGCTTTACTGACCCCCAGTGGCAGGCTGTCAAGAATAATTATAACTGGTATATGGATTACTATCTTGACCAGATGAAA
>SVNI01000006.1:10948-58107 GCA_015066975.1 Ruminococcus sp.
GTTTTCGACGTTCATTATTACGCACAGGATGTTTCCACAGATGAGGGTATCTTACAGGCAGCAAGAAGCCTTTATGACCCTGAATATCAAGAAAACAGCTGGTTACAGCCGTGGGCTGGCGGATACTTCCCGTTCCTGACCAGAATGCAGGAATCTATTGATAAATACTATCCGGGCACAAAGCTTGCCGTTTCTGAATATAATCTCGGCAATATCAGCAACGAGAAAAATACAGGAAAATCTGTTATCACCGGCATTGCAGAAGCCGAAGCTCTGGGCGCATTCGCTCTGAATGAAGTATATTTCGCCACTTACTGGGGTACACTTCCGGAATGCCCGTATGTAGAATCTGCTATTAATCTCTATACAAATTACGACGGAAAAGGTGCTTCCTTTGGTGATACACTGGTATCTGCCGAAACAGAAGACCTCTCCAAAGCAGCAGCATTTGCATCCATCAACGGCGAAGATGATTCCGTCATCACAATGACACTCTCCAATAAAGATGCCTCTTCTGAAGAAAATGCTGTTATCAACCTGACAGGTTCTGATAAGAACTATCAGAGTGCAGTTGTCTATGCCATCACACAGGATTCCAGCGATATCAAGATTATCGACGTGCAGAACGATATCGAAAATAATACCCTGACTGTTACCCTTCCGGCTCTCTCGGTTGCACAGATTGTCATCAGCGACCAGAAATCTGATGCAGAAATCACTGAAGAACCCGATATCACAGTTAAAGAAACTGTATATAACTATGCCGATTTGGAACTCTCTCAGAACGGCTTCCCCATGATTCCTCTTGGTGATAAAGCACATCTGAAAGAAATCGTTATCAATTCCACAGCCACATCCAGCGAAGGTTCTTCCTATGGCGGCGGCGGCGGCGGTCTCTGCTTCAACAAGGTTGTCCCCGAAGGCGAAACCGCAGAAGTATGGGGCAGTAAAGCGACTTCCTACACACTCGGCACACAGGATACTATTATCAAATTCGATGACAAGTTCACCATTGTGACCGATGCTGCAAACAACAAGAGCGAAACTGTATCCGCTTCTACAAACGATACGTTTGCAGAATTTCAGGGCGACTGGTGGAGATATTCTGAAAAGGAAGCCGACGGTTCTGATATCCAGATTACTTACAACACCATCAAGCTTGTCTATGAATATGACAACAGCGAAGAACTCCCCACTGAATCCGAAACAGAATCCACAACTGATGCACCTGTTTCCGGAAGGCTCGGTGATGCTGACGAAAATGGTGAAATTGACATTCTCGATGTCATCACCATCAATAAAGCCATTCTCGGAAAAGAACTTCTCTCCGAACAGGGTCTGAAAAATATCGATTTCAACCAGAACAGCAAGCCGGATTCCGACGAATCTCTTGTCATTATGAAATACATTGTCGGACTGATTACAGACTTCTCTTAATTTCTCTTGATAAGAATAAAAAACGCAGACAGTGCCCCGGAATCTCTCCGGGGCACTGTTCACAAGTATTTTTTCAAACTTCCTATAAATGAAAAAATTCGGTACTATAATAGTGATTAAAAACAGGCATTTCTGATTTCTCAAAAATGCCTGTTTCCCAATATTAGTTGGAGCTGATGACCGGATTTGAACCGGTGACCTACGCCTTACCAAGGCGTTGCGCTACCACCTGTGCCACATCAGCCTCACAACAATAATTATTATAGCACACTATTGTGAATTTGTCAAGTGTTTTTTCAAAAAAATCTGAAAAAATTTTCCGGACAGATTTTCCGTCCGGAACAGGCACAATATCGCCGATATTACGATTATTTCACCAGCTCTTTCAGCTTGTCCGCAAGTTCCAAATCTTCCTCAGAAAGCCGGATATTCGTGATGGCTTTTCTTCCGTCGGGAGAAGTGACGCTGATTTCAATCAGACTGCCTTCTGTGACGTTCTGTCCGGCATAGCCGAAAAACTGAATAAACTTCGGGTGTCGTTCCTGAAATTTTTCAAGCATAGGCTTAATATGCATAAGTGCCATAGGATTCATAAAAAATTACCTCATTTCGTAAATTTCCGGAAATTCCGGCTTTTTTTATTATAGCATACTTTCCTGAAAAAAGCAAGCGGATTCAGGCAATTTATTGTTATTTTTATATCAATCTAAAGCTTTTTTGCACAAATCGCCGAAATTCAGAATTTTCACACAATTTTCAGAAAAATATCTTGCATCTGCATCATGCTTGTGCTAAAATGATAATGGCAAAATTTTTAAATAATTACTTCCCAGATTGGAGCGTATTTTTTTATGAGCAACAGAAAAACAAAAATTGTCTGCACAATAGGCCCTGCTACAGACAAGCCTGAAATTCTCAGAGATATGATGCTTTCCGGCATGAATGTCGCAAGATTCAATTTCTCTCACGGCGATTATGCCACCCATAAACAGAGATTCGATGCGATTGTCAAGCTTCGTGAAGAACTTGGCCTGCCGATTGCTACCATGCTTGATACCAAAGGCCCTGAAGTCCGCCTGAAAAAATTTGTGGATGACAAGCCTGTTGAAATCCATGATGGCGATACTTACACCCTCACGACAAATGATGTTCCCTGTACTGCCGAAACCGGAAGCATTACATTCAAAAATCTTCCGCAGGATGTAAGCGTTGGCACAAGAATCTTAATCAATGACGGCGTTATTGAACTCTTAGCTGAAAAAATCACCAGAACAGACGTTATCTGCCGGGTTATCCACGGCGGTGTGCTCTCGAACAACAAGGGCATTAACGTGCCCGGTGTGCGCCTTTCCATGCCCTATCTGAGCGATGCGGATATGAATGACCTCGAATTTGGTGCGAAAATGGGATATGACTTTATCGCAGCAAGCTTTGTGCGTTCGGCAGCGGATATTAATTATCTGAGAAGATTCACAGAGAGCCTTGGCTGGTTCAATGTCCGGATTATCGCTAAGATTGAGAATCTCGACGGTGTGCATAATATTGATGAGATTCTGGAAGCGGCTGACGGCATCATGGTGGCAAGAGGCGATATGGGTGTAGAAATTCCATTCGAGCAGATTCCGGCCATTCAGAAGCAGTTGATTCAGAAAGGCTATAATGCCGGAAAACAGGTTATCACGGCGACACAGATGCTGGAATCCATGATTAACAATCCACGCCCGACCCGTGCTGAAATCACCGACGTTGCAAATGCTATTTATGACGGCACAAGTGCAATCATGCTCTCCGGCGAAACGGCTGCCGGCCAGTTCCCGGTGGAAGTTGTCCGCACAATGGACTTAATCGCATCCACGACTGAGGGCAATATTGATTATAAGCATGAATTCTCTGTCAGAAAAGAAAATGATAATGTCTCGATTGATGAAGGCATTGCACATGCGGCTGTAACGACTGCACATGACCTGAATGCACGTGCGATTATCGCTGTTACCAAGCGCGGAAAAACAGCAAGACTTATCTCAAAATTCCGGCCATCCGTGCCGATTCTCGGCTGTACCACTGACGAAGACAATCAGCGCAAGATGAACATGAGCTGGGGAGTCACACCGTTTGTGATTGATGAAGAAGACAATACAGATACGCTCTTTGCTAAAGCCGTTGCTGCTGCCAAATCACACGGCTATGTGCAGGAAGGTGACTTAGTTGTTATCACTGCCGGCGTACCGCTGGGCATTTCCGGCATGACCAACCTGATGAAAGTAGAAAGAATTTCCTGAAATAATTCCTCAAAAAGCCCCTGTTCCGGGGGCTTTTTCATTTCCGGATATGAAAAAGCCCGGCAGTTTCCTGCCGGACTGATAATACCTATGCTTCAGAAGAATTATTCTTCTTCGTCATCAGATTCTACTTCTCTCATGGAAATAGAAATTCTCTTGCTGTCGAGGTCGATACCGATAATCTTCACCTGTACTTCGTCACCGACAGAAACAACGTCCTTGACGTTTTCTACACGGCGGTCAGCAAGCTGGGAAATGTGAATCAAACCATCCACACCGTCAATAATCTGTGCAAATGCACCAAAAGAAGTGATAGACACAATCTTAGCAGTCACAACATCACCGATAGCATATTCTCTCTGGAATTTTTCCCACGGATTGTCTTCGGCTCTCTTGTAGCCGAGAGAAATTCTCTGCTTTTCGGGGTCGAGTTCCTTGATGTAGACTTTCAGGGTATCGCCTACAGAAACGACTTGACTCGGATGCTTGATTCTGTTCCAGGACAGTTCAGAAATATGCACCATGCCGTCAATACCGCCGAGGTCTACAAATGCGCCGTAACTTGTCAGGGACTTTACTTCGCCTTCGTATTCCTTGCCGACTTCAGCAGTTTCCCAGAAAGCAGCCTTGGCAGCTTCTCTTTCCTGACGGGAAACAGCTCTGACAGAACCGACAGCACTCTTCTTGCGTTCCGGAGCTTCCAGTACAATAAACTTCACGGTCTGGCCTTTCAGTTCATCCAGGGAAGCTTCGCGGGGCAGTCCGGTCTGAGATGCCGGAATAAAGATGCGAACGCCTTCGTAGTATACATTCACACCGCCCTTGACAACATTGCTGACAACAGCTTCCAGCACAGTACCTTCTTCTTTTGCCTTGATGACTTTATCCACGCCGGCCTGTTCGTCAACTTTTCTCTTGGAGAGAGTTGCAATGCCGTCCTGGTCACTGACTTTGATAACAATCAGGTCAATTTCGTCGCCTTCTTTTACGAGGTCAGAGGGCTTCTTTGTCGGGTCGCTGGTCAGTTCGCTTGCCGGAACAGTACCGGTCTGCTTTGCGCCGAGGTCAACGATAACTTCGCTGTTGTTGACAGACATGACGTAGCCTTTCACTCTATCTCCGTTTCTCAGCTTTTTGCTGAAATTTTCGCTCTCGATTGCCTGAGCAAAATCGATGTCTTCCTCCGTTTCCGGAATTTTGTTCAGATTTTCTTCCATGGTAAAAATTACCTCCTTAATAATATGTGCCGGTGTGGAAGCGCCGGCAGTAATGCCGATAAATTCGGCATCAGACAGGTCTAAAGTGTCAAGCTCGTCCGCATTTTCGATATGATAGCTTTTGCAGTGTCTTTTGCTGATGTCATAAAGCTTCACGGTATTGGAACTATGTTTTCCGCCGATGACAATCATGCAGTCAGCTTCCGACGCGAGGGCAGCAGCATCAGACTGTCTCTGTTCGGTGGCACTGCAAATAGTTTCGTAAACAACGATATTAAAATCTTTTTCAGGAAGGACTTTTAAACACTCTCCCCATATTATATTATTATACGTCGTTTGCGCAACAATTGCAAGCCTTTTTGAAAAGTTTTTTTCCAAATTATGAAAAAAGTCTTTCAGCACAATTTCATTCCGGAAAACAAAATAATTTTGTTCACAATGTCCAATAATACCCTGCACTTCGGGGTGGGTTTCATCTCCTGCGATAAGAATAAAACTTCCCTTTGCGGTTTCGTCAGCAACGATTTTATGAATGCGCCTGACAAAAGGGCAGGTGGCATCAATCACGGGGTTACCGAGGGCATGAATCCGGTCATAAACAGCTTTCTCGACACCATGCGAGCGGATGACAACATATTCGTCCGGGCGGAGTTCGGAAACGTCCTGGATGATTCTTGCACCGCGGGCTTTCATATCATTGACCACATCTGTATTATGAATAATAGGGCCTAACGTCGCAACTGGCTTGTGCTGTTCCAGTGCCTTGTAAACCATATCCACGGCACGATTGACACCGAAACAGAATCCGGCGGATTCCGCAACCTTGATTTTCATGAAACCGCCTTCTTTCATTTCAGATTTAAAAAATTTTAAAACATAATTTATTATATCATATTTTTCAGGATTTGTCAAGCCTGAAACGGAATTAAAAATTTTTCTGTGAATGTTCTTGTTTTTCTGCGCAGATTATGCTATAATAGACAGGAAAGCAAAAAAATCACAGAGAGGAATTTTGATATGAAAGCCAATACCATTCTGATGCTGATGCTGATTCCGGTGCTGGCCGGGATGCTGACTGCCTGTGGTGAGGAACAGGCGGAGTCTTCCTACATTCCGGAAACAGCCTCCACGGAACAGAAGCAGACCTATCCGGTACTGACTACCCCCGGAGGAAATGTAGAATTTGTAGATGCGCCGGAAACTGCACCTGTCATCATTGACGGTGATGAGCTTCCGACGGAAGAGCCTGTTTCCGAAATCTACCAGTCAGCACCGGACATTATGCCAGATGCCGGAACACCATAAACAAAACACTGCCGTGCATGAATCTGCACGGCAAATATTTTTTTACTGCTTAGCTTCCGTGGGGAGTTCCGGTTCGTCCACCAGATTCCGGATGCCGTCCATAATAGGGGGCATAATCTCGGTTCTGATAGTTTTCAGAAGTTCCCGTTCAGTCAGATGTTCTGTATCCGGCAGAGTGGACGCCAGAATTGGTTCACCGATTCTGACTCTGATTTTACTGCGGAAATGGAGTTTTTCGCCCTCGAAATTAATCCCTATCGGGATAATATCCGCATGGACTCTGGAGGCAACCAGCGCGACACCGGACTTTCCTTTTCCGATGCGTCCTGTTTTGCTTCTTGTGCCTTCCGGAAAAATAAGCAGATTCTTCCCGTTCCGGATATATTCGGCAGAAGTTTCAATCACCTGCATATCTCCCGAACCTCTTTCGACCGGAAATGCGCCGAGCCATCTAATCAGTGCGGAAAATGCCTTGTTTCCCTCGAATAATTCCTTTTTGGCCATGAAGCCAAATCTTCCATAGCCGGAGAGTGCCACCAGCACCGGGTCAAGATAGCTTCTGTGATTCGATACAAAAATATAGGGCTTTCCTTTTTCAATATTCTTTCTGCCCTCGAATTTCAGGTCATACCAGAGATGCAGAACCCCTCTGACAATCAGCATAGCAATCGTATACAGCATAGCAACTTTTCCTCAGTTCAGTTTTTCTTTAATCAGTGCTGTGATATGCTCCACGACTTCATGAAAGCCCATCTCAGAAGAATCCACCAGAACGGCATCATCTGCCTGACATAACGGCGCAGTTTCCCGGTGCATGTCGTTATAGTCCCTCTGCTGAATGTCTTTCAGAATTTCCTCATATGGCGGACAGCCGGGCTTTTCTCTCAGTTCCAGATACCGCCGGGAAGCTCTTTCTTCTGCGGATGCTGTCAGAAAAATTTTCAAATCCGCATGGGGAAGCACAACTGTTCCGATATCCCGGCCGTCCATAATAATATCATTTTCCGAAGCGATTTTCTTCTGCAAATCCAGCAGATGTTTCCGGACTGCCGGCACTGCCGACACTTTGGATGCCGTCATAGACACTTCCGGACTGCGGATATAATCAGACACATCCTCACCGCAGAGCAGAACTCTCTGCACACCGCCGATAAATTTCAGTTCAATATTGATATTTTCAAGCTGGTCTGCAATCTGTTCCGGTTCAGTGCAGTGATTCCGAAGCGCATACAGACCAATTGCCCGGTACATTGCTCCGGTATCGACATGAATAAATCCCAATTCTTTTGCAATTGCTTTTGAGATACTGCTTTTCCCTGCACCGCTAGGGCCGTCAATTGCGATATTCACTGTTTTCATAACGATATAACTCCTTTAATAATTTAGCATAAAAATCAGAAATGTACAGATGCGAGATACCCTGTCGAAAAGGCTATCTGCAAATTGAATCCGCCTGTATAAGCATCCACATCCAGAATCTCCCCGGCAAAGAACAAGTTCTGAATCCGTCTGGATTCCATTGTTTTCGGGTTGACTTCCTGACAGGAAACACCGCCCCTTGTGATGATGCCTTCCGCCATAGGGCGTGTACCTCTGACCGTGAACGCAAAATTCTTAAGTTCTTCACAGATGCGCATTCTCTGTGATTTCGTCAGGCTGTGATTTTTCAGATACGGCGAAAGTCCGCATCTTCCGAGCAGTGGGGCAACCATATTTGCCGGAACAACTTTCCGGCACAGGCTGGATACCTGCTGATTCGGAATTCCGGCGATTTCCCTTTGCAGACGTTTGTCGAGCTGTTCCGCTGTGAGTGCGGGTTTCAGGTCGATATGCACCATACAGCCCGAAACTTCCCCGATATGCGCCGAAGCACTCAGTACAAGAGGGCCTGACAATCCGAAATGTGTAAAGAGCATTTCGCCCTGTTCTTCATAGAGAACTTTATTTTTCTGCTTCAGAGTAAGCTTTACATTCTTGAGAGAAATGCCCATCATTTCAGCGCAGTCACGTTCGAGCGTTTCGAGCGGTACAAGTGATGGTCTTAATTGCGTGACGGTATGTCCGGCATTCTGTGCGATAGCATAGCCGTCACCCTCCGAACCTGTTCCCGGATAGGTCGCACCGCCAACGGCCAGCAGAACCCTGTCGCTGTAATAAGTATGCTTTTCGCACTTCACGCCCTGACAGACCTGATTTTCTATAATAAGTGCTTCAGCTCTGTCCTGAACGATTTTTACATGCTGATGCTTTAACTCCTGATACAGAGCTTCTACAATTTCAGATGCCTGGTCACTGACCGGGAAAACCCTGTTTCCGCGTTCTGTTTTGAGCGCAACACCCAGCCCCTCGAAATAGTTCATCACATCCTGCGGATTGCAGGAAGCAAAGGCACTGTACAGGAATCTGCTGTTCCGGGGGATATTATTCATGAGGGTTTCAATATCACAGTTATTTGTCAGATTGCATCTGCCTTTCCCTGTAATTCTTAATTTCTTCCCGATAGTCTTATTTTTTTCTATCAGAATGACTTCATGTCCCAGTGCTGCTGCGTGGACCGCACTGAAACACCCTGCTGCACCTCCGCCAATAATGATTACATTCATGAATGATTTCCCTCCAGCATCTGACGACGGCGTTCTGCAAGTGCCTGTCTTCGGGTATCCGTCTCGTCATGCAGAATCTGCCAGCCATTGTCCGACCATTCCAGCAAATCGCCTTCATGAGCATCTTCCGGAAGTTTTTTCCTGAGAAAATCTGTTAATATACCGTCATGTTCCAGAACGGCACATTCTCCCTCGAAACGGTCAATACTATAAATCATGAATTCTTCTGCTCCTTACCGCTTGTCAGCACGTTGCAGGATTTTGTATCTTTATCATATAAAAATACAATATCGCCTTGCTGTGCCGTGATGTAAATCTTATCTGTATAATTTCTGAGATGTTCGAGCGTACTTTCTGCCGGATGACCGTATTTATTATCCACTCCGCAGGAAATCGCCACATATTCCGGCTGAACCTGTTCCAGAAACGCTTCTCCGGAAGAAGTATCACTCCCGTGATGACCGGCTTTCAGGAACGTTGCTTTTAACTGGGAATTATCCACAGTTGAAAGAATTGTTTTTTCTTCTGGTGTTTCCATATCTCCGGTGAACAGGCAGACAATATCATCATACTGCACTCTGAGCACCAGAGAAGAATTATTCAAAGAAGAAGCATGTTCCGAAACCGGCGCAAGCACTGTAATCTGTGCATTTCCGAGCGTGAAAGCATCGCCTGTTTTCAGGGCTTTGTACTCTGCGCCCGTGGATGCGACTGCATCCAGATATTTTTCATAAGTCTTTGTAGTCGGAATCAGGGAATCCTGAAACACAGGTTCAATCATGGCTCTGGGTTTGACAGAAGCGAACACTTTCGGGAAACCTCCGATATGGTCAGCGTGCATATGCGTCGCGGCGGCACAGTCGAGCTCTGTAATGCCCTGCGCATTCAGATAACTGATTATTTTTCCGGATTCTCCGGATTCAGCGGCATCTATCAGAAGCGTCTGTCCGTCTGCCGAAATCAGAATGCTGTCCCCCTGTCCGACATCCATCACATGTACCTGAAATTCCGCATCTGAAACAGTAATATTCTGATTCTGCGTATTTTCCTGATTCTGGGAATATTCTGTGTTATACTTTCCGCTGATGAGCGCGATAATCGTCAGAATCACGACAACAATGCTGTAAATCAGCTTGTTTCTGGAGTTATCCTGCGGTTCTTCGGGAAGTGTATGTTTTTTTCCGGCCATTGGGTCACTCTCCTTTCTGATGCATTTTTCTTTGTTCCAGCTCCATGGGAGACAGGAGAACTTTCCGGGGTTTTGCGCCTTCATAAGGGCCTATAATACCTTTTTCTTCGAGTTCGTCCATGATTCTGGCGGCTCTGGCATAGCCTAATCTTAATCTTCTTTGTAAATTGCTGGTTGAAGCCTGTCCGGCGGCGACAACCACTTCTATGGCCTGTTCAATCAGGTCTTCATCTCCGGAAAGGGTAAGTTCTTCCGAACCGCCTTTTTTCTTGTCGCCGGAAACGGCCATCTGATTCACAGCCTGTTCGATAGCTTCGTCGTAGCCGATATTTTCGGACTGACTCTTGATAAATTCCACAACTTTTTCAATCTCTTCTGTGGAGACATAACAGCCCTGTACTCTGACGGGTTTTGGCTGACCGCTCGGCAGATAGAGCATATCACCATGCCCCAATAACTTTTCTGCGCCCCCGGTATCTAGAATAATTCTGGAATCTATCTGCGACATAACAGAAAGTGCGATTCTGCTGGGAATGTTGGCTTTAATCAAACCGGTGATAATATCTGTTGTCGGTCTCTGTGTTGCGATAATCAGATGCATTCCGGCAGCACGGGCAAGCTGTGCCAGCCGACAGATAGCTTCTTCGACTTCTTTGGAAGCTGTCATCATCAAATCGGCAAGCTCATCAATACAGATAACTATCTGTGGCATTTTTGCGAGTTCCAGCTCTGGCTTTTCGATACAAATTCTGTTATAATCCTCCAGATTTCTGACAGAATTCTTTGCAAATATATCATATCTCCGGAGCATTTCCTGCACTGCCCAGTTAAGCGCACCTGCGGCTTTTTTGGGGTCGGTGACGACGGGAATCAGCAGATGCGGAATGCCGTCATAGACCCGGAATTCTACAATTTTAGGGTCAATCAGGATTAATTTCACCTCATCCGGGGCAGCATGATATAAAATACTCATGATAATCGAATTGGTGCAGACGGACTTACCAGAACCAGTCGCTCCGGCGATAATCATATGAGGCATTTTGGCAATATCGCCGATAATCACATTCCCGGCGATATCTTTTCCGACACCGAACGTTAATTTACTTTTTGCTTCCCGGAACTGCGGAGCTTCCAGCAGTTCCCGGAGTGATACAGTATCTTTATTTTGATTTGGCACTTCGATTCCGACAGCAGGCTTGCCCGGTATTGGTGCTTCGATACGCACGCCTTCTGCGGCGAGGTTCAGGGCGATGTCATCTGAAAGGCTTGTAATTTTCGAGACTTTCACACCCGTTGCCGGCTTGACTTCATATCTTGTTACAGAAGGTCCTCTGGAAATTGCTTTAATTTCCACTTCTACGTTAAAGCTTTTCAGTACATCTCTGAGACGGTCAGCATTATCTTTCAGCTCCTGACCAAGATTCGGGTCATCTGCGTGAGAACTGCTCGGCTTCAGGAAATCCAGACGGGGCATATGATAAACGCTCTGTATCTTGTCAGAATGCTGTTCTATCTCGCTGTCGATTTCAAGCACAGCATCCAGTTTTTCTTCTTCTTTTTTCTTTTTTCTGGAAGAATCCACGACTTGATTAATCAGCTCATCCAGAGAGGGCACAAGTTCCATCTGATGATTTTCCTCTGCTTCTGTATCAGTGTCTGTTTTCTTAGTTTTCTTTCTGACCTTGACTTTTGTATCTTTGGAAGGAGCTTCAAAAAATTCGCTCATGCCTGTTTCTTCTTTCCGGGCAGGCATATCACTGACAGGAACATCTAACAGAAATTCCTTTTCGTCCGGGAGCTGTTTGATATTTCCGCTCTGACAGGCGATAGCCAGAGCTTCCTGTTCGTTTTGTTCCTCGTGTTCGGATTCTTCCTGTTCGTAGCTGGAAATCAGCCGGAAGTCCCTTCTGTCATCCCGGATGAAATCCAAAAAGCTATGGAACGGTGAGCGAATCCACTGAAACAGCTCTGAAAGTGTTTTTTTTGATATCAGCATAGCACTCACAACCAGCGCAGCTATCATTATGATTTTCGCACCGACTTCACCAAAAACTGCCTGTATCGGATAGGCGAGTGCGCTCACCATGCCACAGCCACGCCATGCGATACCCTCTTCACGAAGCATTTTAAAACAGCCGAAAAATTCATAATCCAGCAGACGGCCTCCGAAAAAGAGTATCTCGATAAAACAACTGAGAAAGATAATTACAAGTATCATAAACTGAATCTGTTTTCCGAGCTTGTCTTTATCTTTCTTTTTATCAATCTGCATTGCCGTCCAGCACAAGCCCGCAGGAATCAGCAGAGAAGTCAGGCCGAACAAGCCTTTTATCAGTTCGTGCATTGCCAGCCAGAGCGCACTTCCGCGGATAAAAATCAACAGAAATGTCAGCACCCCGACAGCAAACAGGCAGACAGAATAAATTCTGGCTGGAACTTCCTTCTTTTCCTTTTCTTCTTTTTCTTCTTTGGAGAGAGGAACTTCAGGAATTTCTTCCAAAGCAGGCATTTTGGATTTGGATTTTTTGGCTGATTCTGTTTTCGGTTTTTCTGATTTGGATTTGGCTGATTTATCAGATTTTTTCTCCGATGATTTTGCACCGGATTTTTTCTTAGATTCTGCCACTTGTACCCCTTTCTGACAATTATCTTACTGTTTCCCAGATACCATAACCGGCGACGGTCAGTCCCAGCAGAAGTGTATAGACTGCAAAATATTTGAATTTATTATTCTTCACGAGCAAATCTACTAATTTGATAGCTCCGATACCGACTGCACCCGCTACGACAAAGCCAATCAGATAGACCGGAATTTCATTCACAGGGAGGGCACTGGCATCTACAGCATCTTTGATTTCTACCAGACATCCGGCCAAAATGGTAGGAATGCCCAGCATGAAGGAATATTTCACGGCGGTATCTCTGTCAGTGCCGACAAACAGCGCACCGCAGATAGTTGAACCGCTTCTTGATACACCCGGCAGAAGTGCTATTGCCTGAAAAATACCGATAATCAGGGCTTCTTTCCAAGTCATTGTGGCTGGTGTCTTATTGCCCTGCTTGCATCTGTCCGACATGAACAGAATAAAACTGGTATACAGGAAGAAACATCCCAGTGCGATGATATATTTTTCCGCCACACCCTCAATAAAATCACGGATGAAATAAAACGGCACAAGCACGACAAGCGAAAGCAGAAGCATATAAATCATTCTGCGCTCCGGACTGCCCAGCCCTTTTTTGATAAGCTTGCCGGAAAACAAATCTTTCAGCATAGCAAGACATTCTTTAAATAATGCGGATACAGTATCCTTAAAGGCGATGCAGGTTGCCAGAAGCGTCCCCAGATGCAGAAATGCCGAGAACAGAAAATTATTCTCGTTTCCGGCATTTCCTGAGATATGTGCATAAAGCATCAGATGTCCCGAACTCGATACCGGAAGAAATTCCGTTAATCCCTGAATAATCCCCTGCAAAATTGCGTCCAATACTGACATGATATGTAGTCTCCTTTTTCCTTATTATTTATATAATATATATATATATTTATATCTGTATGTAAAGGCACAGTGTGTGCCTCTTTTCAGTCCGGATAACGGACAGGCGTATTTTCTATTAATTCATATAATGCCGAAATGGCATCACTCAGGCTTCCGGTCTGGTCAATCAGTCCCATTTCGACAGCCTGTTCACCCGAAATCACCGTGCCAACATCCGTTGCGAGTTCTTTGGTATTAGTCATCAGCTCCCTGAACTTCTCCTCCGGAATCCGGCTGTTTCTGGTCACAAAGCTGATAATTCTGTCCTGAATTTTCGCGATATAGTCAAAACTCTGCGGAACTCCCAGCATCATGCCGTTCATCCGCACGGGATGAATCGTCATGGAGGCCGACGGCACAATATAAGACTTCTTCGCACTCACTGAAAGCGGTACGCCTATCGAATGCCCTCCGCCGACGACCAGAGAAACCGTCGGGGTCTGCATTCCGGCGATAAGCTCCGCGATAGCAAGCCCGGCTTCAACGTCTCCGCCGACAGTATTCAGCAGAATCAGCAGTCCTTCTATGCTTCTGTCCTGCTCGACGGCGACCAGTGCCGGAATGATATGCTCATACTTCGTTGTTTTATTCTGCGACGAAAGCTCAAAATGCCCCTCTACCTGTCCGATAACTGTCAGACAGTGAATCAGATGCTTTGCATTAGCCGGACGGATACTGCCGGTAGTCTCAATAATTTCGGCTTCGTCGAGCTGTTTTTCTTCTTCGGGCTTTTCTTCCGGAATTTCTTCCGGCGGATGATATTCACCCAAGTTGTTCTGATACATGCACACACTCCCTTTCATGAAGAGTATGCCCTCAGTCATGAAAATTATACCATCCTGCCGGATGGGATAACTCACAATGATTTCAGTATAGCACAATTTCTGGTATTTGTCAAGGAAAATGCTTTTTATAATTTCAATTTATCTGCCGGATTCTGAAAACCAAAATGCTGATATTTATAATCCGTCAGTATGAGCTGAATTTCATATTTCTCCTGTTCGATTGCATATTGAATCAGCCTGTCAATATTTCGTTTGGTAACAAATAATTCAGTATCCAGAATTTTCTGAATCATTTCTATCTCTTCCATATCTGTCAGCGCATAAAACATCTTAAAGAACTGATTTTTGATATAGGCAAACGTTCTGTCTTCGTCAATTCCTGCCAGAAACATCTGAAAAATCAGATGATATTTCACAGCAGGATACATTTTTACAGAATATCTTTTTTCCAGGACAAGCCATCTTAATTCTTTGCATCTTATATGATTTTTCATCGGTTCATAGAGTAACTTTCCCTCAACACGCATTAAAGGTGCATGTTTTAATTTTGCACAGCGGGAAAACGCATATGCTCCAATCTGTGTTACACTATCCGGAATTGTGACAGATGACAGGCTTTTACAGCCGGAAAATCCAAAATTTTCAATATGTGTCACGCTGTCAGGAATTATAACAGAAACCAGATTTCTGCAATCGAAAAATGCTTTTTCTCCGATACGCTTCACCCCCTCCGGAATGATAACAGAAGTCACAGTATCACATTCTCGGAATGCTTCCATTCCAATATTTGTCACACCATCCGGAATTATCACCGCACCTCCCGAACCTATATATTTTTTTAACATTCCGTTTTCAATCTCAAAATCCTGCATACTCATAAAATACTCCTTTCTGATATACCGGAAACTTTCCGGAAATAAAATCTTGATAATTTTTTCAGTTCCTGTATTTCAGCAAAATCCGACACGCCTGTTATGCTATAATATAACCTACAGAGAGAAAACGAAAGAAAGGATTTTTGCCATGCAAATTCATTATGACACAAGCAAGTCACAGCTTCTTGTTCTGCTCGACGGCGAAATTGACCATCATACCAGTGTCCTGCTCCGGGCTGAAATTGATGCCGCCGTCTATGCCCATATGCCCAGAACCCTGATTCTGGATTTTCATCAGGTCACATTCATGGACAGTTCCGGAATCGGCCTGATTATGGGGAGATATAAAATCCTCCAGCCCATGGGGGGAGAAATCATTCTCCAGAAACCTTCGCCATATATCAGCCGGGTGCTCCGGCTCGCAGGCATGGAACGCCTTGCACAGATTATCAATACCACAAGCCCTGAGGAGGTTGCATCATGAAGATAACAAATGAATTCAAGTGTACGTTTCCGGCAGTATCTACAAACGAATCCCTTGCAAGAGCAGCACTTTCGGCCTTTCTGATTCCGGCAGACCCCACTGCACAGGAACTTGCTGACCTGAGAACTGTCATTTCAGAAGCCGTTACCAATGCGATTGTTCACGGTTACCGGAACAGTTCAGGAGAAGTCGCCATTTGTCTGCGAATGCTCCCCGACAGAGTACTTTACATACGCGTCAGCGATAAAGGCTGCGGCATTCCGGATATCGAAAAAGCCATGACTCCCCTCTATACCACTGCCCCCGAAGAAGAACGCGCCGGATTAGGCTTTGCCATCATGCAGGAATTTACAGACTCTCTCCATGTCAGAAGCACCCCCGGAAACGGTACTTCTCTCACTATGCGCCGGAAACTTGGTCAGATTCATGCAGAAGAAGCAGAAGACTGACCGTCCCCGCCCGGAAGATAATCTTGGGCTGGTGCATCTGTGTGCAAACCGTTTCCGGAACAGGGGCATTCCCTATGAAGATTTATATTCTGCTGGATGTGAAGGCCTTGTCAAGGCATCCAATGCTTTTGATACAGAACGGGGCGTACAGTTCTCGACTTATGCAGTTCCGGTAATTCTCGGTGAAATCAAGCGATTATTCCGGGAATCCGGAACGGTTCACGTTTCCAGAGGTCTGCGCGAACTTGCCATGAAAGTCCAGCAGATTCGGGAAGCTTTCCTGAAAGAATCCGGCATTGACCCGCCTTTGAGCGTTCTGGCTGAAAAAACAAATTCCACTCCAGAAGAAGTCTCTATGGCATTATGCGCTGTCAGTCCGGCAGTTTCGCTGACTTCTTCCGACGAAGAAGAAAATCAGATTGATATTGCTGTCGAAGCACCGGATGAAAAAATCAGCGACAGTCTCGCCCTGCATCAGGTCATGCATCAGCTTGACCCGAAAGACAGAATGCTTCTGGAGCTTCGTTATTATCACAATCTGACACAGGTCAGAACCGCCGAAAAGCTAGGTATGACACAAGTACAGGTTTCGCGCCGGGAAAAGAAGCTATTATTATACCTCCGTCAGGAATTACTCCGATAAAATACACCGGAACGCGGTCGGCAGAGAATACACGCTCTCCAGTTCTCCGGGATTCGCCCACACAAAATCAGAATTCTGCTGACTGCATTTCAGGAAAACGCCCTGCATCTCCCATGTGATATGCGTGAACACATGCTTTCTCTGGTTCATTTTTATCAGTTCTCTGGGCTGGACACCCCATGCACTGCACGTCCGGATGCATTCTTCTGGTGTGAGAACTCCTTCAACATTGGGCAGTTCCCAGAGAGAAGCCAGCAAACCATTTGCAGGGCGTTTCCGGACAGCAATTTTATCTTCATATTGCAGAACGAAAACAGTTTTCTGTTCCGTTCTGCGTTTTTGTTTTTTCTCCCGGACGGGCAGAATATCTTGACTGTGATTCTGTTTTGACATGCAGATTTTCCTGACTGGACAGATATCACATTTCGGTGCACCGTTTGGAATGCAGACTGTCGCGCCGAGTTCCATCAGTGCCTGTGTAAGTGTTCCGGCATGTTCGGAATCATAGATTTTTTCAAGCTGTCCGGTAAAATCTTTCTTGACTTCATTATCCAGAATATTCCGGAAATCTTCTTCGAGCCTTGCCAGAACTCTCAGAACGTTTCCATCTACAGCAGGGGTCGGCAGATTCCAGCAGATAGAACAGACTGCTCCGGCGGTATAGTCGCCGATGCCGGACAGTGCCCTGATTTTATCATAATCCGCCGGAAACTGCCCCTGATATTCCTGCATGACGGTCTGACTGGCTTTCTGCATGTTTCGGACGCGGTTGTAATAGCCTAAGCCTTCCCATAATTTCAGAAGCTTATCTTCCGGGCAGTCCGCGAGAGCTTTCACATCCGGCAGAGTTTCCAGAAATCTTTGGTAATAATTCTTTACAGCTTCGACTCTTGTCTGCTGAAGCATAATTTCCGAAATCCACACATGATACGGCTCTTTATCCTGTCTCCACGGCAAATCCCGGTGATGTTCCGGATACCAGTCAAGCAGGGGCTGTTTCATGCGTTCCGGAATTTTTTTCTTTTCAACGGCGATATTCTGCATTCTTGTGATAATCTTCTGATAAATCGGAATCATATGCTGTTCTGTACACAATTCCGGAATTTTATTGATTTCAATCCAGCGGACGTTTCTGTTTTCGTCCGGCTTGTCGGCGATATTCTGATTTTCCGGGGCGATAAAACCGTAAGTCACGTTATAATGCAGATGTTCCGGAACATGTTTTCCGTGCTTTTCATGTGCCGGAACGGGCAGAATATCAATTGAAAGAATTTTCTTGGATAAAAAATACACTTTCTGAACAGAAGTTTCTTCCTGTACTTCCCGAAACGCTACGCCGGATAAATCTTCCTCACCATCAGCATGACCGCCCAGCCAGCCCACTGACTGATATATCAGATGATATGCCATAAGTGTTTTTTTCAAATCTGGAGAAAGCACCAAGCCGGAACATGTGATATGTCCGGCTTCGCACTCTCTTGATAGTATTTCTTTATCATATTTTTGAACTAATTTTAATAATTCCTGTTTTGCTTCTGCTTCCTGTTCCGTGAGCGGAACAAAACTTTCAATCTCTGATAATAAATTCATAAAGCACCTCTGTGACTGCTATTCAAAATACATGATAAAAGCATGATAGATTCCTATCGTCATCACTGGAGAACAGAACATCAGAAACCGAAGTATCACATACAGATTTGTTTTCATCTGATATCTGGAAAAATTCTCCTCTGCCAGAACAGCAAATACCATTCCGATGATGCCCGTTATCAATGGAAAAAAGCCCAGCGAATACCTGTAAATGCCGTTCTCAACAGCTTCTGCCACAAGGCCTGCATATTTCACAACTGTTTCCCTTTCGGTGTTGTTATCATCTATGCTTTGGATACTTTCTTTTATTATTGTATCATGTGCAGAAGTGCCCATCAGGACAAAAATTCCGATAACTGTCATCAATCCGAATATAATCACGGAAATCCAGAAATGTTTCATGACACCGTCATAATCCGGGCTTCTGAAAACATGTTCTTTTTCCTCATCTGACATGGCTGTCATGCTTCTTACATCTGACCGAGCTTTGCAAGCTGTTCCGCAGTCATATAATGTTCGCATTCATGCTTGTTTGGTCTGCCCATGAGTTTTTTCATAGATTCGCGGACATCGCCGTTTTCAAACAGCAGATGATGCAGTTCTTCATTGATAGGCATCGGAACGCCCATTTTCTTCGCCAGTCCATAAGCCGCTTCACAGCAGTAATATCCCTCTACCGTGCCGACCCGTCTGACGGCTTCTTCCGGAGATACCCCCTGCCCGATTAAGATACCTGCACGGCGGTTTCGGCTGTGCATACTGGTACAGGTGACAATTAAATCTCCCAGACCACTCAAACCGGCAAATGTATCCATTTCCGCACCGCATTCCAGACCGAGACAAGTGATTTCGTGAATGCCTCTTGTCATGAGTGCAGCTTTTGTATTGTCCCCGAATCCTAAGCCGTCGCTGATTCCGGCTGCTAAAGCGATAATATTCTTCATAGAACCGCCCAGCTCACAGCCGATAACATCAACATTGACATAAAGCCGGAGCGTTCCGCAGGTGAATAAATCCTGAATATATTCTGCATACTTTACATCTTCGCTTGCGACAGTCACTGTTGTCGGAATGCCTCTGGAAAGTTCTTCGGCATGAGAAGGGCCTGTCAGGATGACAATCGGATTATTGGGAATTTCTTCACGGATAACCTGACTCATGCGCTTATACGTTCCGGCTTCCAGACCTTTGGAAGTATTGACAAGAATTGTATTTTCTGTCAGATAAGGGGCAGCTTCCTGCACGACACTTCTCAGAAAAGAAGTCGGAATGCCAATCAGAACGGCATCTTTTCCGGAAACAGTAGAAATATCCGTTGTCAGCAGAATATCCGAGGGAATTTTCACGCCGGGGAGCTTGCCGGAAAGTTCTCCGGTGGTTTTGATTTCGTTGATTTCTTCTTCAAATTTTGACCATACAGTCACATCGTGACCGCAGTTACGGCACATGACTGCCAGAGCAAGCCCGAATGCGCCTGAACCTAATACTGTAATATCTGCCATGATAAACGCTCCTTTCAAATATTAATTTTTATAATGTCGCCGATTCGTCAGTTATCATTTTTAAGTGCCGGCTATATCTGCTTGGAATTTTAATCTGAATAAGATAACCAATTTCCTGTAAAAAATCTGAAATTGCCGCATAGCCGTCCTTATAAAACGCTTTGATTCTATAATCTTTAAACTGAATATTTTTATACTCAGAAGGACAAACAAAAGTCCAGTTTGCTTCTGTTCTGTCAAAAACAATTCTGAAAAATTTATCAATATCAAGTTGACTATATCCAGCTTGTGATAACATGATGTGATGTTCAAAACTATCTTCAACCTGTGAAATAATTGCCTTTTTCCCGTCAAATGAAATAGCGGCGAGCATCGGCTCATCCAGCCGGATGCCTTCATTGACTCTTTCTTCTGACGGATATTTGATAATTTCCATATTCTTCACCCCTCTGTGCGGATTTACTAAGTTAGTACCGGATTTGCCGGAAATGTTACAGATTTTTCTGGTTGATATAAGAAGTCAGTTTTTCCATATCCAGCGTATTGAGATATAAATCAAGGTCATCATGATAAATTATTTCAAACTGCTGTTCCTGAGTTTGAATATATAATATATCATAAACATTCCGACTGCCTTTGATATATCTTTCTGTCTGCTTGGTATAGATTTCCTTGACAGCCGAAACCGGAAAACAGATTTCTTTCTGAATGCCTTTCTGATAAGAAAACATATCTGTACTGCTGTCATAAGAAAGTCTGTATCGCCAGAATATGACAACAACATAGCCGAACAGCAGACAGCAGGCTAAAAACATCACCCAGCAAAATATTTTTTCCGTCGTCCGGACAGTCAGCACAACAAATAAAATCATGCACAATAACAAAATATCGAAGACAAGATTTTAAATTTCGGCTGAAACCGGATTTCACCAGACTGTGGTTTTTCATTCATAGCATACCCCTTTCCGGATAATAAAAACAGCGGAGAGAAGTATTTTCCTCTCTCCGCCGTGACTTTGCATGTAAAAATTACATTACGTCGATTTTCAGAACTTCAACGCCCTTATAAAAACCGCAGTTCTTGCAAACCTTGTGAGGTGCTTTCAGTTCGCCGCAGTGGTCGCATCTGCACATTGCAGGAGCGTCCAGCTTCCAAACGGCACTGCGTCTTTTATTTTTTCTTGCTTTGGAAGTTTTTCTCTTCGGTACAGCCATGATTCTTATCCCCTTTCTGATTATTCAAATTCTATTTTGGTCATGCAATTGCATTCTGTCAGATTCCTGTCACAGCCACACACCGGGCATAAGCCTTTGCAATCCTCTTTACAGAGCATTTTAGTGGGCAGTTCAAGAAGCAAATCAGCAACAGCAATTTCAGCAATATCAATGCTTTCCGCCTTAGCAACCACATAATTTTCTTCATTTTCCTCGTCATTCAAGAATCTGACAACCAGATGTTCTGTATCATAGGAAAATGCCTGCACAGTTTCTTTCAGACACCTGTCACAGGTGACAAGCAGAGAAAACGAAATATGCAGTTTCAGAACGACAGCACCTGCATGATTGACAATATCGCCTGTCACCTGTACGGGCGTATGGAATACATAACCGCGGACAAGCTCTAATCTGTCATCCGGCACAGCGAAGTCAAACTTCTCTGAAGTCCCCGGAATATTCAGAATCTTCTTGATGTTCATCAGCATAATACACGATTCTCCGTTCTTTGAAAGCATGAAGCACTACAAATTTTATTATAGCAGATTCTTCCCTGCTTGTCAAGAGTTTTTCAGAAATTATTTTCCGGAAAATTAAAGATATTTTGTAACAGATTCCGGCAGTTCAGAATTGTCGGCGGAAACTGTGAAAGTCACAGCAGTATCTTTGCCGGTAAGTGCGTCAATCTTAGCGAACATTGCACCGAGTGCATCAAAATCCGCACCGCCGATTTTCAGGATGCCGTCAACGAAGATTTCTTTAATATCATAGTTGCCTGCGAGCATACCTGCAATAAAGCCGTAGAAATTTTCATAGCCTGCAATATCGAACTGTTCCACGCCTACCCAGCGAACTTTGTAACTGATGGAGCGTCTGAGGGTTTCGCCTTTTTCGATGCAGACCAGACAGCCGTTTGTGTCTGCAACAGCAGTATTGATTTTGTCGATGAGGTTCTTGGTTTTGCCAGTACCTTTTCTGCCAGTAATAATCTGAATCATGTGTAAAATCTCCTTTATAATAAATTTTTATCAATAGCCGAGTTTTTTCTCTAACTCTGCTTTTGCGCCTTCATAGCCGGGCTTGCCGAGCAGTGCGAACATATTGGACTTGTAGCTTTCCACACCGGGCTGGTTGAACGGGTTTACGCCCAGCAGATAGCCGGAAACTGCACAAGCCTTCTCAAAGAAATAAATCAGATAGCCAAGGCTGAATTCGCTGGTGTCTTCCAGTTCGAGAATCATGTTCGGCACACCGCCTTCGGTATGTGCTAAGATAGTACCCTCGAAAGCCTTTCTGTTGACAACGGACATATTCTGACCGCAGAGGAAGTTCAGACCGTCGAGATTTGCTTCATCCTTTTCAAGATAGAAATCCTGCTTAGGTGTTTTGATGTCAACAACAGTCTCGAACATCAGGCGAGAGCCTTCCTGAACGTACTGACCCATAGAGTGCAGGTCGGTGGAGAAGACTACAGATGCAGGGAAAATACCCTTGTTGTCCTTGCCTTCGCTTTCGCCGAATAACTGCTTGTACCATTCGGACATCATAGCAAATGCAGGGTCATAAGATACCAGCATTTCTACGGACTTGCCTTTTCTGTAGAAAATATTTCTCAGAGCTGCATACTTGTAGCAGTCGTTGTTGTCGAAATCAGCAGTATAGTCATTCTGTGCCTGACGTGCGCCTTCCATAAGCTTATCAATATCGCATCCTGCAACAGCAATCGGGAGCAGGCCGACAGCAGTCAGAACAGAGAAACGTCCGCCAACATTATCCGGAACAACAAAAGTTTCATAGCCTTCTGTATCGGATAATTCTTTCAGTGTACCCTTAGCCTTGTCGGTCGTTGCGAAGATGTGATTTTTTGCTTCTTCCTTGCCGTACTTGTCTTCTACCAGCTTCTTGAATACTCTGAAAGCCAGTGCCGGTTCTGTTGTTGTGCCGGACTTGGAAATGACATTCACAGAAATGTCTCTGCCTTCGCAGATAGCCAGCACTTCATTCAGATATGTCGGATTGATGTTATTGCCGACATAGTAGATATCCGGTGTGTTCTTCTTCATGTTGTTGTAGAACGGGGATTTCAGGAATTCGATTGCCGCTCTTGCACCCAGATAAGAACCGCCAATGCCGATAACAATCAGGACATCAGAATTCTTCTGAATCTTTTCAGCAGCCGCCTTGATGCGGGCGAATTCTTCCTTGTCGTAATCTGTCGGCAGATTTACCCAGCCAAGAAAATCATTGCCAAGACCAGATTTTTCGTGCAGTACTTTTGCAGCGGTTTCGGTCTGTGCCTTGATGCCGGCCAGTTCGTCCTTATTGACAAAACTGTCAATATAATTTGTGTTTAATTTCAAAGTCATTTTGAATAACCCTCCAAAAAATCAGAATTCATATATATCATACTATAAAATCAGAAATTTTGCAAGCATATCCGGGATTTTTCATTCAATATTGTGAAAACAGAACAAATTTGATACTCTTTTTTTGTTACTTATGCCAATGTTTTTTCATCAAATTGATGATTGTACCCGGATTTGCATATGCTTACAGAAACAGGATTTCTGACAAGGAGTATGATACTGTATGCATATGAAACAAATCGCCGTCCTGCTCTGCCTGATGTGCTTCATGCAGATGCTTCCCCTGCCTGTCCGTGCCGAAGAATCAGAAACAGCTTATATCCTCATGGAAGCCAATACCGGATGCATTCTGGATTCTGCATATGCAGAGGAAATCCGTCCGGTCGGCTCACTCGCCAAGCTCATGACAGCCTATCTGACAGCAAAAGCTATTGAAAATCAGCAGATTTCGCTTGATACTGTCCTCACCGCCGGAGAAAGCGTTTCTGGCATGAAAGGGGCTGTGATATGGCTCAAGCCCGGAGATGCAATTACTGTCCGTGAACTGCTTCTCGGCCTGATAGCCGGCAACGCAAATGATGCTTCCGCCGTGCTTGCCGATAAGATTTCCGGAAATGCCGAACAGTTCGTTATGGATATGAATGCTTCTGCTTTCGATTTGGGTATGAAATCTACCCGTTTCACGAATCCGCAGGGGTTTGATGACGGTCAGGCCTACTCTACAGCACATGATATCGGCCTGCTGTGCTGTGCCGTTCTGCAATGTCCCGTCCTGAATGAATGTCTCACCACATGGCGGACATTCATCTTAAACGATACGGTCGAGCTGGTGAACGAAAACACCTTCACCAGAACGATGAACACCTGCCGGGGACTGAAAGCTTCTCATTCTGCGGAATCCGGCTATTGTCTGGCATCCGCTTCGGAAACTGACGGCATGATTTGTGTCGCTGTGGTGCTCAATGCGCCGGATGAAGATTCGCGCTTCTCGCTTGCGAAAAAACTTCTCAATACAGGTTTCAGCCAGTATCAGATTACACTTCCGGCATTTGCAGAAGAATTTCTCCAGCCACTGAAAATCCGGAACGGTACGGAATCTGCTGTTCTGCTGGAGTTATCCTCTCTGCCTGCGCTGGCCGTTCCTTCCGGCACACAGCTCAGTGCTGTGATGGTTCTGCCGGAATTTGTCCAAGCCCCGGTAAAATATCACCAGAGAGTCGGGAAAGTTTATTTTTATCAGGGGAAAACCCTGCTTTGTGAATGTTCCCTGCTTACTTCGGAAGCTGTTCCGGAGATGCTTTTTTCTTCTGCCTGCGGACGGGTTCTGCATTTTCTTTTCTCGTAAACACAAGAAGCGGACTGAACAGTCCGCTTCTCTGCAAAACATCCTTATTTAAAAAAATCTCTCTCTGGATACAAACGGTTTACTTTACAATGTACTTATCAATCTGAGCGAAAAGTTCTTCGGCATCATCAGTATGAGCGCGGAGTTCAATCGGATGATTTAAATCCAGGCTGTAGATGCCCATGATGGACTTTGCGTCCACGATATAACGGCCGGAAACAAGGTCGATATCGAATGCAAATCTTGTGATAGTATTCACAAAATTCTGCACATCCGCAAAGTTGCTTAACTGAATATTAGTTGTTGTCATAATAATCCTACCTCCTAAAAAATGTTCTTGATGGTTTTCTTTCTCTTTTTTCCTTGTGTACAACTTTTTCAAGCTGTGACTATAGCATAGCACGAAATCGTGCAAATGTCAAGGGATTCCGGGAAAATTCAGCGTTTCGACACAAGACTTATGACTAACTGCGGAAATTTTTATACATGTTTCATATTGCGGTGAGATTTTTTCAGAAACGGCGCAGTTTAGTGCTTTTTGGTATAAAGACTTCACACATCGTCATCCTTGAGGAATTTATATGCCGGAACGTTGAGAGCTTTGGCAATATCGAGCAAAGTATCAAGAGAAAGCGTTCTGTCTACGTTCGGTGCTTCCACGGATGAGAGAAAAGAAGTATTTTTATCAATCTTTTCAGCAAGCTGTTCTTGCGTTAAACCTCTCAGTCTGCGGTAGTAGCCTATTTTCAGCCCCATAATGCGATAAGTTTCCAAATGTTCTGATTTCATAATGAAAAATTCTCCTTCTTTTTGTAATTCATTTTATCATTTTTTCTTGACATTATGAACTGAATGTGTTACAATAAACATTGTATAGAAAACAAGAAAAAATGTTTTTAATGAAAAATATATTATACAAGGAGAAATCAAAATGAAATCAAACCTATCCGGAAAATATAGAAAAGAATTCCAGAAATGGCTGAAAGAATATCTTTATCTGTTTGAAGAAGCACAGGATATTCAATATCTCCCGTATCCCGAACAGCTTAAACTGCTCCGGAATCAGCATCCGTTTATCCTTGACGAACTCGAAAAAAAAGGCATGTCCCCCTTTATGAGAGACATGCTCGACGGCTATATGCAAATTTTACTTAAGAATTGTGTATGATTTCGCCTGTCAGCTTTCCGTCCTGTATTCCCGTGATTCTGACATCATATATCTGATTGCGGAAATTCTCCCCCGGCTGTGCCGGAACTTGCACAACGGCATAATTCCCTGCATGACCGTTATGCCATTCAGGGGACTTCTGTCGCTCAAATAACACGCTGTGTACTCCCCCGATACATGTTTCGAGATATTCCCTCCGAAGCGTCTCTGCAAGCTCTGCAAGCCTGTCAGAACGCTCTTTTTTGATGCGCTCCGGAATCTGTTCCGGCGATTTGGAAGCCGGCGTTCCCGAACGCGGTGAGTACCGGAAAATATGAATCTCTGAAAATCTGATTTCTTTCACAAATTCGAGTGTCTGTGCGAAATCTTCTTCCGATTCGCCCGGAAAACCTGTCATAATATCCGTTGTGACGGCACATCCCGGAAACAGTTCCCGAATTTGGCTGATTAATTCTGCATATTCCGCACAGGTATAATGCCTGTGCATGGCTTTGAGCGTTTTATCACATCCGCTCTGCACTGAAATATGAAAATGCGGACACAGTGCCGGAATCTCACTTAATTTTTTCAGCACTTCCGGTGTCAGGCCGTCCGGCTCAAGAGAACCCAGCCTTACATGTGATACTCCGGATTCTGCCGTTATCCTCACAGCATCTGCAATATCAAGCGAATTATCTTCATAACATGCCAGATTGATTCCGCACAGGACAATTTCACGATAGTCCTGACGGATAAGCTTTTCAGCTTCCGTCCGGATTTCTTCCGGATTCCGGGAACGGCATCTGCCTCTTGCATACGGAATGATACAATAAGAACAGAACCGGTTGCATCCGTCCTGAATCTTCAGGAATGCCCTTGTATGTCCTTCATCACTTCCCTGCGGAAGCGACTCGAAATCCTCTCCCGAAACAAACTGTTCTACTGCGGAAATCCGGTGCGGATTCTGAAAATAGGCCTCCAGCAGAGCCGGAATCTGCAATCTGTTTTTCGTTCCTGTGATGATGTCTGCTTCGGGAATGCCGGAAGCTTCTTCGGGAAAAGCCTGCACATAGCATCCGGTCAGGAGCAGAACGGCATCCGGCGCGGATTTCCGTAATTTCCGGACGGCCTGCATCATGCGCCTGTCGCCGGAAGCTGTTACTGTACAGGAATTCACAAGCAGAACGTCGGCCTGTTCCGGAACGTCTGTGATTTCCCAGCCTTTCTGGATAAGCAGGGCGGCGATACTGTCAGTTTCGGCGGCATTGACTTTACAGCCGAATGTTTTCAGAAACACTTTCATAAATCTAAACTACTGCCTTTCTGGAACTCTCAATTTTTCAGATGTCCGAATTCCTGCACAAATTTTTCGAGTGCGGGAAGGGAAACATCATAGACTTCCTGCATTTTCTGTTCGGAATCCATAGTCTGCTTGACTTTCCGGATGCCAATATAAATATCATCATCAAAGGGCTCATCCCATTCGAGACGTTCTGCGAAATCGGTATCTTTGAGCATGAAGCGAACGCCTTTTGTTTCCTGATAGTTGCCGAAATACTGTTCCAAATCATCAAGATTATTATCCGGAACGATAAATTCATCTGCGCCGTTATCAGAAATCACGAGCACGGCTTCACCAATCTGGAATTCTGCGAACAGTTTTGTCTGGTCGCCGGTGTATCCGTCGCGTTCGGCAGTTTCGGCGGATGCCGGAATATAATACACATCCACAGCGACTTCGCCGTCGCCGTTGACATCTTCGATATAGTTCTCGAACATTTCCTCAATTCCGGCAGAACAGGCAGCACTGAACAAATCGTTATCGGACAATAATAAAATAATCATATCGGGCTTGACTGTCGTTACAACCTGCCATGTCAGAAATGCAAACATAAACAGGAAAAACAAGGCAAATCCGAGCCACCATTTATTATGATAGATAAAATTAGAAACTTTCTCCCCGAATGTATAATTTCTTTCTTCTTCGTGCTGTTCATAGATAGTATTGCTTTTTTCGATAATGCCCTGTTTGAGTTTTAATAATTCTTTTTTATCTTCTTTGAGCTGTTCTTCATGTTCAAGACGTTCCTGTTCTTCCAGAATCCGTTCTTCTTCGAGACGTTTTTCTTCGAGTTCGCGCTGTTTCTGTTCCATTTCGCGGATGACTTCGAGTGTATTTTTTTCTTTCTTCTGATTATCTTCCATACATCACACACCCTTATTTCATAATGTCAAAAGGACGGATTTCCACGGAAAACCGTCCTTTTTTGAATTATTCTTCTGTTTTGTTCTGAGTATCGGCGAGGGGCTTCATGGTCGGGAACAACAGTACATCACGGATAGAGGGGCTGTCCGTCAGGAGCATGACAAGTCTGTCCACACCGAAGCCGAGACCGCCTGTCGGAGGCAAACCGTATTCCAGCGCGGTAACATAGTCTTCATCTACCTGACAATTCATATTTCCCTGCGCTCTCTTAGCAGCCACCTGACGTTCAAAGCGTTCTTTCTGGTCGATAGGGTCATTCAGTTCCGAGAAAGCATTGCCCATTTCACGCGCATACATGAAATATTCAAATCTTTCTGTAAATGCCGGGTCAGAAGGCTTTCTCTTTGCAAGCGGAGAATTTTCCACCGGATAATCATAGATAATCGTCGGCTGAATCAGCTTGTCTTCCACGAATGCTTCAAAGAATGCGATTAAGACATGACCTTTGGTTGCTGTCTTGCCTTCTTCGACTTCAACATGATGTGCTTCTGCACAGGCTCTTGCTTCTTCGTCAGACTTCCAGTCATTGTAATCGACTCCCGCATATTTCTTGACGGCTTCAATCATCGTCAGACGTTCCCACGGCTTGCCGATGGCAATTTCTGTCCCCTGATAGGTAACAGTATCTGTTCCGCACACGTTGAGCGTGATGGTTCTGTACATATTTTCGATTAAGTCCATCATGCCGATATAGTCTGTATAAGCCTGATACATCTCAACAGAAGTGAATTCCGGATTATGAGAAGGGTCCATGCCCTCATTACGGAAAATTCTTCCCACTTCGTAAACTTTATCGAAACCGCCGACGATTAATCTTTTCAGATTCAGTTCTGTTTCGATTCTCAGATACATATCCATATTAAGCGTATTGTGATGGGTGACAAAAGGCTTTGCAGATGCGCCGATTTCGATAGGCAGAAGTACAGGGGTATCTACTTCGACATAGCCCAGATTATCCAGATACGCTCTGATTTCACGCATAATCTGACTGCGCTTCACAAACGTATCCTTTACCTGCGGATTGCAGATTAAATCCAGATAACGCTGGCGGTATCTGGTATCCTGGTCTTTCAGGCCGTGCCATTTTTCCGGCAGAGGAAGCAGGGACTTCGATAACAAAGTCACTTTCTTTGCATGAACGGAAATTTCGCCCTTTTTAGTTCTGAACACAAAGCCCTCAATGCCGATAATATCACCGATATCCCACTTTTTGAATGCATCAAAAGCTTCTTTGCCTAAATCGTTCATGCTGACATAGACCTGCATTCTGTCCGTATGGTCACGGATATCGAGAAAATGCGCCTTGCCCATTTTTCTCCAGCTCATGATACGTCCGGCAACATGAAGGATTTCTTCCTTGATTTTATCCAGTCCGGCCTGAATCTGTTCTTCATCACCGTTAGCAGAATCCAGAACAGCTTTTTCCTTCTGTTCATACTGCTGACGGAGTTCGGCATTCTTGACTGATACCGGATAGCTGGTCAGAGTAAAGGGATCAAAGCCTTCTGCTTTCATAGCATTGAGCTTATCTAATCTGATTTGTCTGTAATCTGTCGTATCCACGACTTCCTGAGAGTTGATTTCTTCCTGCATTGGTTCACGCTTCTTTCTGAATTTCTCTTGCAATATCAAGCACTTCGTATTCGATTTCGCCTGCGGGGGCTTCTACGATAAAAATATCACCGATTTTCTTTTTCATGGCAGCTTTTCCGATAGGAGATTCATCGGAAATTTTATGTTCCAAGAAATTAGCTTCATTTGTGCCGACGATTTTAAGCTGTTCGGTTTTATCAGAACCGACTTTCCGGATGGTCATAACAACACCGATATCGATTTCTTCAAGTTCTTCGCCGTTATTCTCAACAATTTCAGCATTATCGAGAATATACTGTGTTTCGGCGATTTTAGCTTCGAGCATAGCCTGTTCATTTTTGGCTTCGTCGTATTCGGCATTTTCGGACAAGTCACCATAGGAACGGGCTTCTTTCAGTTTCTGGGCGACATCCACACGCTCTACATTAATTAAATGGTCGAGCTGACGTTTCAAGTTTTCGTAACCCTCACGGGACATTCTTCTTTTCTTTTCCATTGAAAAAACTCCTTTCAGATTTCAGAATGATGAAAAATCAGGGCAAAGCCCTGTTGAATTTCTGTATCTTTAATATTATATTATATTTTAAAAAAAAAGTCAAGTCTATTTCAGGGAAAATGCCTAATATTTTCACAGTTTCCGGCAGTATGCAGAAAACAGCCGTTTTTCCGGAGACAGACGGCTGTTTTTTCTTTGTATGTTATTCAGAAGTTTTCTGCAACAAGCCGGCATTCATGCGGAAGATGCTGTCTGCATACTGAACGGCATCATTTTCATGTGTCACAACAAGAACCGCAGAGCCATCCTGTGCGGACTGTTTCAGGAACGAAAAGACAATCCGGGTATTTTCGTCATCTAAATCGCTGGTTGGTTCATCTGCTAAAATAATATCCGGTTTCCGGAGAAAGGCTCTTGCAATCGCCATGCGCCGGAGTTCCCCTCCGGAAAGTTCCGAAGGCATTGCCGACTGCAACGGCAGAATATCAAGCTTTTCCATCAGTTGCAGAGCGTCTTGCTGATGGGCATCTTCTCCGTAAAGCGTGTACGGCAGACAGACATTCTCCAGCACATTCAGACTGTGCAGAGCCGTCTGCCCCTGCGGAATTACTCCGATATGCTGATTCCGGAAGCGTGACAGTTCTTTGTCTGACAGTGCATACATATCCGTATCATTCAGCAGAATTTTTCCGGAAGAAGGCATCATCAGGCCGGCAAGCATATTCAGGAACGTACTCTTTCCCGAACCGGAACGCCCCATTAAAACCGTCAGCGAACCGGATTCAAGCACAAAATCTGTTTCCTGTACTGCCAGAAACCTGTTTGTATTTTTCATTTCCCGAATGAATTCTTTCGAGATTTTTTCAGCTTTGAGTAACATGCTTAATTATCCCCTCTCAGAATCAGTGCGGTATCTATCCGGCTGATGCGGAATGCAGAAGCCATTGCAGAAATGCTTCCAGCAATCACAGAAGCCAGCACAGCAGAAATCATATAGCCGATAATTTTTCCAGCTTCCGGCAGAAGAAACGGCAAATTGAGCTGTTCTTCAATCAGTTGATTAAACGGGAAAATCACAAGCATTCCGATTCCAATTCCGATAATACTGCCGAGCAGACAGGTCAGCAGAGCTTCCTGCATGACGATTCCGGCGAGACGTTTTCTGGAAGCTCCTACTACGCGCAGAACAGCAAATTCTTTTTTTCGCTCATTCACGCTCATGGTGAATGCAAGAAGCAGAATCACCACACCCAGCACCCAGACAACTGCAATCAGAATCCCGATAATATCCGAAACTCCGGCCAGACTGTCCGAAATGCCGGAAATCATCTGTTTTGTCTGAATTGCTTTTACTTTCTTGACATGAATGTTAATATCATTCACAACATCCTCGACAGTATAGCCTTCTGCAACGTTAATCATCACGCAGGAAACAACCTGTTCCGGGTCGATATTCTGGAATGTATTCATATTCAAATCCAGAGACGACTGAATCAGTGCTTTGATAGTTTCCTGATTTGTGAATACAGTTGTATCGAAGCTTGTTCCGGTTTTATCGAGTTTGGCAGCGACATGACATTCTGTGCCGTAGAATGTCATAGTATCCCCGACGAAGATATTCAGATTATTTCCGACAACAACATCATATTTCTGGAGTTCTTTTCCGTAGCTTTTCTTAATCCACGGCGTAATAGTAAAATCTGTTTCGGGGTCGAAACCGATAATCTGCACAGCACTGGAACAGCATCCTGCACTTGTCGAGGCAAGAAAAAACTGTGCTGAAACTTCCCCGATGCCTTCCCGTTCCAGAATTTTATGATATTTATCATTATCCATATAGAAATAGCCTGTTGCACCTTGCAGGACGATATTTTCGAGATTGGATTTTGTTGTTGCTTCATAGGGGACAACCATGATATCCGCACCGAGCCGGGATTCCAGCGAATGCAGTCCGGTTTTCAGGCTGGTTATCATAAGCGTTCCGCCGAATACTGTCAAAGACAGCAGAACTGTCAGCAGGACGAGAATCACCGTCCGGACAGGCTTTCCGGCGAGATTCCGGAACGGCAGGGATTTGGAAAGCTTCATGATGCGGATTCCTCTTTTCTGTGCAGAATGCATGTTATGGCACTACAGATGATAATCAGAATGCTGATGATTATCACAACAGGTTTCATAACAGAATGGCATCTCATATCGGGCATCATACAGAGTTTAATCAGATAATTCGGCACAAACAGCGTCAGTGCCGAAATAACCGCCGTACTGATTTGAATTCCGGATTTTGTTTTTCCGTCCTTGAAACAGAATGTCATTATGCTGAGAATCAGCAGAACAATACCAAGTCCGAACACCGTCTGTTCAGCCCAGTGGCAGGTCATCCAGCCCCCATCCTCTTTTGGTGCGCAGGCATGAAACAGAAATTTCGTTCCGAAACAAAGCACAGCACTCAGCACACAGAGAACCACATCTAAAATTAATCCTGTTTTTTTCATAAATACCTCTCCTTAAAAATCTGCTTTTATTCTGCTTTTATTCTATCATATTTTGAAAAGCAAGTCAATCAATCGGATGATACTAATTATTGATTATTCCTTATCAGTATAATCTTTATCTGACATGGGATAGCTCTGATAAAAATCTTCAGAAACAAATATTTCATCCCGGATATGTGCAGAAAAATTCTCATCTGATTTCAGAAAATAATCTTCGGTCTGCATCTGCTTATCCCATGTGACATCCAGATTATAATAAACATCATCAATCCGGACGATATTCCATGCATGGAGTTCGGTGCTTCCGTCAGGAAGTTCTGCCGTTCCGGTAATGATTCTGACATCTATGCCGGATTCTTTCAGAAGTCTGTACATCAGAACGGCATAGCCCTGACAAACCGCCCTGTGATATATCAGAGCACCGTAAGCTGTCGATTTCAGATGATAATGTTCATTTTTTTTATGAATCAAATCATATTCGACCGTATCATAGACATAATCATAAATTTTTCTGATTTTTTCATATTCAGAAGTATTTCTTCTGAAATCCAGTTCTTTCAAAATCTCCTGAATCTTATCCGAAACTGCCTGTTCCTGTTTCAGCGTGGTGTAATAATCCGGTGTAATTTCTATCTGATAGCGATAATCAGAATTCTGTTTCTCATAGCTGTAATGCATTTCATAACCGCCGTATTGATAAAACAGATAATCCCCATCAGAGGGGGAGTCCGTTTCATCAAAAGCATACTGCATCAGTTCCCGGACAAGTATTCCGATATCCTGCATATTATCGTCATGAGATGTATAATTAATAATAATTTTGCTGGAATGTTTCCGGAGTGATTCCCTGACAGAAGCAATCACAGCATCTGCATTCGCAAAATAAACGCTCAAATCCTGCCGGACTTCGTAATGCTGATTCTGACTGCATCCTGTTATGAAAATACAGAATATCAGCATCAGGCTGATGATTTTTCTATTTCTCATGTTTCGGTTTCCGCTTCCAGACGGCGACAGCATTGGAATTGACTAATAACTTATCAATCTCGATTCCGGCCGGGCAGATATCCCGGCAGGCAAGAGATTTTCCGCATCCTTCGTAGATATGCTTTTTATAATTTTTGAACAGTTCTTTCTTCTGGGATTCCGGCAGAGCCGTCAGAAGCCTTGCTGTTGGTATCATGGCTGACATACCGGAGAATTCTCCTCCTGCCCAGAAATTCGGACAGATTTCGAGACAGCATCCGCACTGTAAACATCTGGAAGCTTCATAAGCCGTCTGAGAACCGTTAGTTCTGGTTTCTTCCTCAAACCAGAGCTTCATGATTTTCAGATTCTCGAATAAAATACTTCTGTCAGCAATCAAATCCGCGATAACCGGAAACTTCCGGAGCGGTTCGATTCTGACTGTTCCGGCTTTGACGAATTCTTTCAGAGAGGTATCACAAGCGAGCCGGGGTCTGTTCTGAATCACCATAGCACATGCACCGCATTTTTTCTGAAGACAACTGCATTCCCATCTGACAGGATTTTCAATCTTCTGATTGAGTTCTGTCAGAGCCACGGCGATATTTGCATTATCATCCTCTGTCTGATAGTCATAGCTTTCCCAATGGGGCATTTCTTCCGGATGCTTCCGGCGGAGGATTTCTAATTTCAGAGTTATCATGTATCAGCCCTCTTTTCTGGAATTTCTCTGAATGAAATCTGTACTTGATTTTTATATTCTGCAATTGTTGTTTTCCGGAAGTTTTCATCTTTATCGGGATAGTCCTCCCGATAGTGTGCGCCGCGGCTTTCTCTGCGCTCCAGAGCCGAACGAAGCATAGCTTCGGCTAACAGCAGACGATTCTGTTCATAAAAAGAATATTCTCTCTGATTTTTCAGAACATCCAGCATATTCAGTGCATTCTGCAAAGTTTCCTGATTCCGGACGATTCCCAGACCGGAAAGCAAAATCTGACTGATTTCCTGAATCAGCACGGGAGATGCTTTTCCCGGAACAGATGCTGAAACTTCCTGATTTTCTTCTGTATCGAATTCAGCAGTTTCTATGATAGTTTCGGCAGATTTTCTTCCGCCGTAGAGCGCACCGAGCATGGAATTCCCTCCCAGACGGTTCGCCCCGTGATACTGACAAGTGCATTCACCAGAAGCATAGAGATTCTGAATATTAGTTCTGTGATATTCATCCGTATCGATACCGCCCATAAAATAATGAATCCCCTCTCTGACTGGAATCGGGTCAGATTTCGGGTCAAGTGACAGATAATGCATAATCTCCTGACGCAAATCAGAAAGCTTTTTCTGCCATGTTTCGGATGATAATTCCGTCATATCAAGAAAAACTTCTCCGCCGAGTTCTCGCCGGATGAAATACATTTCACGGGCAACAACATCACGGGGCATGAGGTTTCCGAGTTCAGGATATTTTTCTTCCATGAAGTGATATTTCTGCCCGTTCCGCATGATGTAGAGCCGTCCGCCCTCACCTCTGGCGGCTTCGGTGACAAGACATCTCTTTCCGGAAATGCCGATTGTTGTCGGATGATACTGCAACATTTCAAGATTGCCGAGCTTCACGCCCTGCCGGAATACAGTTGCTGTCACATCGCCGGAATTCTGGGTCGTTCCGGTTGTCATTCCCGGAAAGATGCCGTTCATTCCGCCGGAGCATAACAGCACAATTCCTTTGAAATCCGTTATCTTTCCGGTATAAGTATCCTGAATTCTGACTCCCTGACAGCCCTGATTTTCTATCAGCAGTCCGATAAATTCATGATGCGGATATCTCTGCACCAGTCCGGACGCTTCATGCCTGCGGACTTCATCAATCAGAGCCGTCATGATAATCTTTCCGGTACTGCTTCGGGCATATGCCGTGCGTTTCTTCTTCTGACCGCCGAAGTTACGGAGCATAATATCAGAATCCGTCATATTGAACGGAACGCCTAATTTTTCCAGCCAGCGGACAATTTCCGGCGCATGGCCGGTAAGATTCTGCACAGCATTGGGGTCAGCCAGATACACACCGCCCCGGAGGGTATCTTCATAATGATTCTGAACGGTATCATTTTCGCCCATGGTATTGAGAGAAGCATTGATACCGCCCTCAGCAAGAACCGACTGTGCCCGTTCGGAATTCTGGAGAGAAATCAAAGCGCAGGAAATGCCGTGTTCTGCCAGCGCGACAGAAGCTGACATGCCTGCCAGCCCTGCTCCGATGATGATAACTTTCTGCATACAGCACTCCTTTCAGACCAGATTCCAGCGCAGATAATAAATTACAAACGCAATTCCGGACAGAAGTAAAATAAACGACAGGATAAATAAAACATCCATCAGGATTTTAGCATAGCTTTTTGTTCCGACAGCAATCATCAGAGGCTTGATATTCGACAGGACATGGACAGCCAGTGAAACCACAAGCAGAATCTGTGAAATCAACTGCAATATTCCGAAATAATTCAGTCTGTAGACACCGTTTTCGTCTTTGCCTAAGAAAATCAGCATATGGAACAGGATAAAAATCATGATAGCGAATCCGCTGGAACGTCTCAGCCAGAATAATTTATTATCTTTATAATAAGACGTTCCGGATTTCTTACAGGCTCTGAGCGTATCGGCTGTGAGCTTACAGCCGATTATCACATGAATGATGATGCATCCGAGCATTATCCATGCGACTGTCTGCATCGCTCCTGAACCGCCCGGAATGATTCCGGCAAGCTGAAAGCTTCCGGCAATGGCATGAATCAGAAACAAGGCCAGAACGACCATACTCAATACAGCATTGAATTTTCTCATGATTCTGCCCCCTGTACCTGAATGATTTCAATTTCCGGCATGTCAAAGAGCGTATCTGCATGATAGAAATCTGCAATTTCCTGTGACATCACCAGAATATCAAATTTCAGATGTTCTGCTTTGGAGAGTATCAGCGTAGCATCTTCGGTTTTGATTTCGCACTGGTGTTCCGGCAGACGTGACTGATAGTTTTCGGCAAGTGTTCCGGCATTGCTGTCGCTTGTCGCTACGGAACAGACGATATCTTCAAAAATCAGGTCAATTTCTTTTCCGGCAAAGAAATCACGCCAGATTTCAAGAGTTTCAGCATCTGTATGCCGTTCCAGATTGATGAAAACCAGATATGCACCGGACGGCTTATCGACAATCACGGATGCACTCGAAACGGCATCCGGATTCCTGCTGATAAGTGCCTTACAGTAATCCGTCCGCAGAAACGGCACTCCCAGCACGAGAAACAAAACCAGAATGTCACATACTATATGTCCGATAATTTTCATAAGCATTATTCTTCGGCCTGTTTGAGTGCTTCGCCCACAGCTTCTTTAAATTCATTATAATTGACTGTCGCACCGCTGATAGCATCTACTTCTTTAAGGTTTCCCTTTTCAACGAGCTGGGCGGCATATTTATCACAGGCAGCAAGGGCTTTCTGCGCCTTGTTGTAGAAATCCTTATTGGCGATTTCGCCGTTTTCCTTGCCGTATTCCGCATCTTTCAGAGTGCCGTCAAGTTCAAATGTCTGGAATGTGCAGGCAGTAATTTCACCGCCGGAGATGGTTAATTCTACAACTCCATAACCGTTCCCGGCAGTGGAATCATCTTCATCATTAACATATTCCTGACTCTGTGCTTTATAAGTACCGTCGGCATAGCTTTTGCTTCCGCAGGCAGTCAGGCAGACTGCCGAAAGTCCGCACAGCAAAATCAATAATTTCTTATTCATGAGCATTTTCCTCCGCCTGAATTTCTTCTTCTGATTTCAAATCCGTTTTAGTGACGTGAGTGCCTTCTTCATTGAAGTGAATCTTTCCGGTAAAGTTCTGATTCTGGACTTCCTTGACAACACGGCCGTTTCTCAGAACAATGGTTCTCTGGGCGACTTCGGCGACTTCGGGGTCATGGGTAACAACAATCAGAGTTGTTCCTTCGTCGTGAAGCTTGTGAAACAAATCGACAACAATTTCTTCATTTGCTTCGTCGAGGTTTCCGGTCGGTTCATCAGCTAAGATAATTTCCGGATAGTTAATCAAAGCTCTTGCGACGCAGACTCTCTGCTGTTCACCGCCGGAAAGCTGGCTTGGCAGATGCTTGGCACGGTCAGCGAGCCCGACACGCTCCAAAGCTTCCATTGCTTCTTTCTCATCCGGAATACTGTGATAATACTGTGCCAGCATGACATTTTCAACTGCCGTCAGATAATTCACAAGATGGAACTGCTGAAAAATCAGGCCGATTTTATCTCTCCGGACAGTGGTCAGATTCTTTGCGCTTTCTTTGGCAATATCCACACCGTCGAGCAGAACTTCTCCTTTGCTGGGCTTATCCATACAGCCGATAATATTCATCATTGTGCTTTTGCCTGAACCGGAAGGCCCCATGATAGAAACCCATTCGCCCTTTTCGACCTTCATATTGACATTATCAAGGGCATGTAATTCACCGTAGATTTTATAGACATTCTTCAATTCCAATAAGCTCATGATAAAACACCTCTCTTATTCGCCTTTGAGTACTAAAGCCGGGTCGACTTCGGTCGCACTCCGGATAGGCATCAGGCTGGACAGTCCCGTCACCAGCACCGAAACCAGAATTGTTATCGGCACAAGTGCAGGCATAAACGAAATCGAACTGCTGAACACATGGATGCTGACTTGCTGTGCAAATACAAATCCCAGCACAGAGCCTAAAATTCCGCCCAGTCCGCCAAGCATCATGCTTTCGCCGAGGAATTCTTTCACAATGCTGGTATCTGATGCGCCGATAGCCTTTCTCAGGCCGATTTCTTTTCTGCGTTCGGTCACGACGGCAGTCATCGTCGTTGCGACACAAATCATAGTCAGTGCCAGCACGACGACAGTGACCAGCAGTACAAGTGCCTGTAATTTGGTTAATACTGTCGTTTCCGATGCCGTCACTCTCTTGACAAGCCGGGCATTCACAGAAGAAACCATACTGCTGATTTTTTCCGCATAGCCGGATAATTCATCAGAAGTTGCGGAAACACTGAGTTCTGCAACATCAATTGCGCCTGTTTCTCCTGTCAGTTCTTCCAAATCCGCAAGAGACATATAGAGATAATCTTCTTCCGAACCGCCTGTATCCAGAATGCCAGTAATTTCAAATTCAAGAATATTATCCTGAATGGTTTCATCACCGGAAGCAGTTTCTGCCGGGGTATAGCTGACTTCCAGCATTTCGCCTGTTTTCAGCCGGAATGATTCCGCGATATTCGCACCTACGATAATCTGCCTGTCAGCGGAAGGCCATTCGCCGTCAATATGCCAGTACGGACTTGTCGCCTGTGCGCCTTTCATATCCGTACCGGCGGCGACAACCGGACTTTCATGCACTCTGACATTTTCATAACGATACGGCGCAACACCGACTAATTTATCAGCTTCGATAAGAGCTGTTCCCTGCTGAACATCCGAGAGCGTGAAAGCATCATCAGAAGCAGTAAAAATCATATTTGCACCGTAATTACGGAACTGTGCGCCCATCTGCCGGGGCACATCATAATAGATAGTCACCAGACCAGAAAGCACAGTCGCGCCAATTGCGATAGAAAGCAAAGCTACCAGCATTCTGGAGCGTCTCCGCATCAGGGAAGCGGTAATCATGCGAAAATACATCTGTCTTTTTTTCATGATGATTCTCCTCTCTTAATGACCGCCGTGAAGCACTTCTGCCGGGCGCAGTCTCAGCAACATTCTGACCGCCGGGATACTTCCGGCAAGCGTGACAAGTACGACCAGAATCGCCACAATCGGAATCACGACCGGCCGGAGCGAAATCGAAGAACCAAATACTGTATGCCCGATAATCTGTGCGAATCCGAATCCGGCAAAGAAACCGATAATTCCGCCAAGAATCGCCGTAATGAAGATTTCGGTCAGCACAAGTCCGGAAATTGCACCGTTCTGTGCGCCGATAGCTTTCATCAGGCCGATTTCACTGCTTCGTTCCATAACACTTGCCGTTACCAGATTACAGATACCCAGTGCCGCGCCGATTAAGCTCAAAATCGTGATTAAAATCATCAGGAGCTGAGTCTTTTCGAGGATTGCGCCTTCGGAGTCGGCTACCTGCCGAACCGGAGAGGCTACAGAATCGGTGATAACTTCCTGAATCTGATAGCAGATAGAGCTTGCATAAGCTGTACAATACCAGATTTCATACTGTGAAACTGTCAGGGAGCTGGGGTCTTTGGCAGCTCTTTCAGCTAATTCGTTATCAGGAGTTGTCAGGGCACTGACTTCGATACTGTCAATACAGCCGTCCAGATTGGCCATATCCTGCACAGTATTCAGAGGGGCGAAAATCTGGTCGTCTTCCTCACCGCCGGCATCAAAAATACCGACAATGCGGAAATTTTTTTCATGTTCAGAACCCTTGATATGCAAAGTATTTCCGACAGAAAGATTTAATTTCTTTGCTAATGCCGTACCAATCATAGCGATTTCAGCATCTTCATTAGACTGTTCATCAAGCCATTCGCCGGATTCGATTTCCCACCAGCTTCGCAGGCTTGCAATACCAGCATCAAGCTGTTCACCTGTCGGGAGTTCCATATGATGATTGAACCAGCTTCCGATAACTTTCACATCCGAGCCGTCGTCGAGTGTTCCGCTGACCGTCACAAAAGGCGCATAATCGACAATATTGAACGCCCAGAAGATAGTTTTAATCTTGCCTAGTTCGTCTTCACGGAGATAAGCTCCTGTGCCTTCGCCGTCCTCGACTTCATATAATTCATTCAGGACAGAAGCCGCTTTGGGGACTACAGTGATATTTGCACCATAGGTTTTCAGTTCCTGATTGACTTTATCACCAACATCCAGCATAACACTGAGCATTGCTGCCGCAAGTGACGCACCCAGCGCGATAGTAAAAGCTATCATAAGCATTTTCTTCCACTGACGGAGCAGTGTACCTTTTATCATTCTCAAAAACATAAAGTCTCTGCCCCCTTATTTGAATTCTTTCTCGAATTCGGAAAGCCCGTCTGTCGGAACGAGAATTTTTCCGTTTTCGATAGTGTAGGGAATAACAATCGGGTTACAACCGCCCTTGAATCCAATCGTATTGATATTCATCACAACATCACAGAGATTGCAGACAACCTGACCGTCTTTTTCATAATATCCTGTTTCTCCGCAGATATCACAGGCATCCAGCCCGATTCCGTAAGAAGAAGAATTCGGCTTTTTAATTACAATAAATCTGACAGCAATATTATTTTCTGTTGTATAGGCGAATCTGTGCAGATGACCGTCTTCGACCATCTCGAAACTGATTTCTACATTGCCGTCCACAACAGGAGCATCTTCCACAGGAGAAAGCTCTACTTCACGATTAGCGATAGCTTTCAGTTCGGTCAGATTGAGCAGGCTCAGTACAAGACAGGCCACAGCCAGCCCAGCCCATCTCTTGTTGACCAGCCATTTTTTAAGAATTTTGCGCTTTTCGGCAGGTGTTTTGTAAGGCTCATTCACATGCCGGCTTTTTATCCAAATCAGAACGGGGATGAATGCCGAAATTATCATGATTCCGAAAATAAACCAGTTATCATGATTGGAGGAAAACTGTGCAATCTTGAACAGCGAAACATCACCGAATAACTTATGATTCTGAATAATTTTCTTTGTCAGCATAATTCTCAGGCACATGGTGAGCTGACGAAGCCCGTTCATGCCAAGTACAAGACTGAGCATCAGCAACATGCTTCCGGAATCAAGGCGAATCAGACCTTTTCCGGCGGAAAGTCCTGCCAGAAATACCAGAATCACCCCGAACAGAATCCCGATAACTTTAAAAATAAACGCTGTCGATAATACTGATTTTTCAACTAACAGAATCGAATACGGATACACCAGCACATCCGGCAGGGCATAAGTTACCGTAATTATCATGATGATGCAAAGCGTGATGCATCCTATCCATTCAGATGCTTTCGGAATCGGTTTCCGGAGTGCCGAACCTATCCAGAACAGCACCAGCGCACCCAATGCGATAAAAAACAGAACCATGACAATTTCATTCCATTTGGAAGAAGTCAGCAGTTTTGTGCCGTTTTTGAGATAAGCGACTGTTCCTGCGCCGATAAGTCCGGCCAGCAGACCAATCAAGGCGAAAATTTTTCCTTTTCTGCCGAATTTTGCACCAGTATAAAAATACAGCATACCTGTCAGCAGACCTGCCGAAAGCAGAGCTTCGGTAGTATCTACAAAGTATTTTAGCATAGAAAACGACCTCCTTTTTTATGCCGTCAGAAACACACAAGTGCGCCGTGCAGGACACGGCGCATGATTTTGTGCAGATATATGGCGAAAATTACCATTCCTGAGGCAGATATTCCCAGCCTTCATAAGTAACGGTCAGGTTGCCGTCTTTGAAGTAATCATCAAAGCTTCCGCCAGGGCCAGTTTCAGCATCTACATGGAGCAGATAGCCGTTTTCTTCCGGGCTGTGGAATGTGAATTCCAGAGTATAGGTATCGGCATCGGGCAGAGAGATATTTGCACCATAGTGAGGGCCGTCAGAAGCACTCATTACCATGAAAGAGCCCTTTGCAGCATCAGAGCCGTCAGATGCGATTACTCTGTAATCTACTGTCATGTAAGGAACCCAGTCGCCGACACCAAAGCCGAGCTTGTTTTCCAGAGCAGAAACGTCAGCTTCCAGGTGCAGGTCAAAGCCTTCGATGCTTTCATTGCCGCCGGACATCGGAACAGGCTGGAAGTATACAGCGGATACGTTCAGGAAACCTGTTTCAATATCTTCAAAAATCGGAATTTCTGTGAAACCTGCTTCACCGCCCGGAACAGGAGCATCAGCAGCGGCTTCGCTGTTGACTTCGGCATCAACAGCTTCTGCGGAAGTTACATCAGCTTCGGAGCTGTTGTTATCAGCCTGTGCAGCAGTTTCTGCAACAGATGCTGTATTTTCGGCTGTTGTGGATTCAGATTCTGTATTGCCGCCGCAGGCTGTCAGGGACAGTGCCATAGAAGCGAGCAGTGCAATGCCAACTAATTTCTTTGTCATTGTTCATTTCCTCCTAAATCAATTCTGACAAATTTTTCTTATTATATATCAGCCTGATTTTCATCAGGATGAAAGCTTATTTTTTGGCCGGCTTTGTCTTTTTCGGCTTAGGTTTGAGTTCTTCTTGAAACTGTTCATCTGATTCGGTCAGGAAGTGAATTCCCTCACCGATACTAATCAGGAACGGAATCCCCGACCAGCATGTTGCCGCATAGATGAGGCCTTTTCCGTACTTGCCCAGATAGAACTTGTGAATGCCGAGTCCGCCGAGTACAATCGCCAGAATACCGGCTTCTTTTCTGTTTCTGGAGTTCCATTTCTGCATCACGAAAATCATGATAGTGATGAAAATCAGAATCAACTGCGGAATCAGTGTTTCCAGACAAGGATAAATTCCCAGTACATCGAATACGTTATTCGTCGGAATCAGGTTTGCTAAAATCGCCGGAGAAGTCATTGTCATGACATCACCTTCGATAAGTTCCTTGATGCCCGAACCTAAGAACGAAATCGACATGACAAACATCAGAATGCTTGTTCCTAAGAAGAACGGACGAATCGGAAGCTTGACACTCAGGAATCTGATAGCTAAGAATACAAATACCAGTATCACACAGCCGACTGCAAAACCGCCCCAGACATATTTCGGGTCATCGCTCAAAAGAGGCTGATAGAACAGAATCACTTCCGCGCCTTCTCTGAATACGGCTAAGAATGCGGTAAACGCAAGTGTGAACACATTTCCGGTTTCCGCAGAAACTTTAATCTGTTCGTCAATGTATTTTGTCCATGCTTCAGATTCGGCTTTTGATACCATCCAGTTGCTGACATAGAACAGCACCAGCACGGCAATCAGTGCCGTAATGCCTTCAATAATTTCCTGATTTGCGCTGTTGGCGAGTTTCAGGAGACTTAACAGCCATGCACACAGGAAACTTGCACCAATTGCCAGCACACATCCAGTATACACATATTTAAGTTTATCTTTATTACCGGACTTCACCAGATAGGCGATAATCGCACCGACAACCAGAATTGCTTCAAGACCTTCACGGACAATAATTCCCAGACAAGCGATAAATGTCACCATTCCGCCGCCGCCACCGCCGACACTGACAGCACTTGCTGACGGTGTAACAGAAGTGGTTTCTGCCTTGGCTTCGGAGACAGCTTCTGCATCTGCGGAAGTTTCGGCTTCAGCAACATCAGCAGATGTGGTATCTCCGCCTCTGGAAAGACCGCTTGTTCCGGTATCACCAATGCCGTCAAGCTTATTGGCATCCGTATGGAGCATTTCACTGAGCTTGCTCAACTCTGTAAAAAATTCATCTGTTGAACCGCCGTTTTTAGTGACCGTCTTACAGGAACTAAACTGTAATTCCACTTCTGTTTTACGGCTTCCGGCAATATAGCCCATAGCGACACGTTCAAAGCCTGTTGTTTCGTAATAGCCATAATAAGCGGCATTCACCGCGCCGTGTGCGCCTGTTGCATCACCGCTCTGGTAGAGCACATCTGCGGCTTCAAGTACATCATCCATTGCATTGGCGACATCATTCCACGAGGAAGATGCTCCACCGGAATTTTTATACTCATCCCATGTTGCAATATATTCTCCTGCCGCGGATGCAGTCAGCCCTGAGAAACAGAACAGCAGGAACATTATCGTCAGCATGAGCGCACTGAATATACTGAACAGCCGTTTTTTTTGCACGGGCATTTTCAATCCCTCCTCCAGGATTTTATTTTATTTTTAAAGGAAAATCGCCAAAAAGTTAGAAAATGCTAACCCATATGGCAAGGAGGGACTGCCGCGTTTTTTCCGTCGGCAGTCTCAATTATCTGAAATTACTGAGCAAATATCACATCACAGATAAATCCTACAGTATTTATTTTAGCATAATCTAACCGAAAAAGCAAGCAAAATCACAAGATTTGTGACCTGAAACAAAAATTTTCTATCCTGACGGAAGATATTGTTCACAAACGCTAGAAACATATCAGAAAAAAGTTAGCTAGGGTTTACACATAGGATTGTTTTTCCGGTTCGTACAGGCTGATGCAGATGCCTGCCAGCATCCAGAACAGCGGAGTGACTGTAATGCCGCCTGTACTGATAATCATCAGAAGCAGGTACAGGAGAACGGTACAGAAAATGCCTGTATGAATCCAGTTGTCTTCTTTTCTGACGGCGATTCCGCCGCGGACGGCTGTCAGAACTGCCAGTGCAAGGAACAGCAGAAGCATTGGAATGCCCATTGACCCTGCTGTCTGAAGATAGTAACTTCCGCATCTGTCAAACGTATTGGGATTTGCGGCAATCGTCAAACTCTGGTACAATTGCGGATAGACAAGATTATCAGGGCCACTTCCTGCCAGCGGATAGCTTTTGACAATTTTCAGTGTATTGCTCCATAAATAGTGATACAATTCAGAAAGGCTTGTTGCATCAAAACTGCCGTTAGGATTTTCAGCACCGTTTTTAATATAATATCCGCTGGCTTCCAGACGATAAGAACTGTCTTTCCACATTACACTGCCGTCATAGAAGTAAATGCCGTCAGAAACGCTCACTTGTCCGTCTGCGGAAGGGGTATACATTCCATTGATAGACGGCGAAAAATAATTCCACAGCATTCCCAGAAGAACCGCCCCGACAGCGACAGCAAGAATTCCGGCAGATTTTTTTCCGGATTTTTTTATCAGAATGCAAATCAAAGAAATCAGGACAGCAAGGACAGTTCCCATCACCCCGGTCAGGCACTGTGTCCGGACAGCCGTCAGCGCAAAACAGAAAACGCAGATAATATCCAGAATTTTCTGCTTTGGATTCTCTGTGAAAACTGCTTCCAGAAGCGCAGGAATCAGCAGAACAGACAACATCAATCCCAGTGAAACAGGACTGCCTGTCAGACCTGACGGCAAGTATACATTGAATGTCAGTATTGGTTCAAGATTTTTGTAATAAGAAGGGAATCCCAGCGGAAGCATCTGCATCAGACTCCAGAGGCATTCCGCAAAGCCGAGCCAAAGCATTCCGTGTATCAGCTTCAGACGGTTGTCATCCGTGCCGAGTTGTGCTCCCAGCAGGAAAAATCCGCCGTAAAACAATATCGAAAGCCAGCCTTCGTTTCTGCCGTCTTCACCGAAGATGGAAACGCTGTAATTATAAGAATTATAAAAGCTTACCAGCCCCCATATCAGCATAGCACCGAACAGGCAGGCCGGAAGAATTAATTTTTTCGGAGTTTCGGACTTCATGAATCCGATAAAGACAAACACAATTGCAAATACACCCACGATAGAAAGAGCCATTCCCGGCACGCTGTAGACTTTAAAAAATTCCAGAGGAATGCAGAACAAAGGCATCAGAATCAGGAAGCCCAGCAAAATCTTAAGATTATAGGCATAATAGCTTTCCGGTGTCATATTCAGGATAAAATTAGAATTTTCGGTTGTTCCGAAAATCGTTTTGGCCGTTTTCGGCATTAGAAATCACTCCTTAAAAAATGGGACGGCAAATGCCGTCCCTGATGTAATCTGTTTTACTTTGCATAATCTGCAACCCGGCTTTCACGAATCAGATTGACTTTAATCTGACCGGGATACTCCATTTCATTTTCAATCTGCTGTGCAATCTGACGGGCGACGAGCACCATTTTTTCGTCACTGATGACATCCGGCTGAATCATGACACGGATTTCACGGCCGGCCTGTACTGCATAGCATTTTTCAACGCCCTTGTAAGACATACAGATTTCTTCCAGTTTTTCCAGACGCTTGATATAGCTGTCATAATTTTCGCTTCTTGCGCCGGGTCTTGCTGCGGAAATGGCATCAGCAGCCTGTACGATACATGCGATAGCCGTGCGCGGTTCGACATCATTGTGATGTGCCTCGATAGCATGGAGCACTTCGGCATTTTCGTGACATTTACGGCAGACATCCACACCAAGCTGGACATGAGAGCCTTCCATTTCAGAAGTCAGTGCCTTGCCGATATCATGCAGAAGTCCTGCACGTTTTGCAAGATTGACATCCACACCGAGTTCAGCAGCGAGTACACCAGAAAGCTGTGCGACTTCAATCGAATGGGTGAGGACATTCTGTCTGTAGCTGGTTCTGAATTTAAGACGGCCGAGCAGTTTAATCAGTTCGTGATTCAGGCCGTGAACGTTTGTTTCCAGAACAGCGCGTTCACCTTCCTGCTTGATTTTATGCTCGACTTCGCGCTTGGCTTTCTCGACCATTTCTTCGATACGGGT
>SVNI01000147.1 GCA_015066975.1 Ruminococcus sp.
TACTTGGCTGGTGACGGCCCGGGAAATTAGATAAGTGCCGGCATAATTATTAAAGACTGTCTCAGAAATGGGACAGTTTTTTTGTGTTAAGACATTAATCACGAAAATCAACAGAAAATTTTGTATAATAAGCCTATAACATTTTTACTCAAAATATGGTATAATAATAACAGGATTCTATTAAATATCTTGGAGGTTATTATGGAGTTTCAAAAAAATGATTGTGTGGTTTACAAAAGTGCCGGTGTCTGCCGGGTGCTGAATATCGAGCCGCAGAGCATGGACGGCGGAACCGAAATTTTATATTATAAACTGAAACCGCTTTCTGATGCGAATTCTACATATTATGTTCCTGTTTCTGCCGGAGCTGAAAAGCTGCGCCCGTTGCTCACAAAAGAAGAAGTGCTCGCTTTGATTGACAATATGCCGAAATCTGAAGACGAAATCGCACTTTGGTCGGATAACCGCCGAGAACGGCGCGAAATGTACAGTCAGATTTTGAAAGGAGATGACCAGAAAGCCCTTGTACAGATGATTTCTGCTCTGTATTTCCGGAAACAGTCTTCTGAAGCATCCGGCCGGAGATTTTCTTCCATGGATGAATCCGCTATGAAAAATGCTGAAAGTCTCATGCTTCAGGAATTTAGTACTGTGCTGGAGATGACTCCGGACGAAGTCAGAAAGTTTATTGACGAACGTGTCAGCCATCAGGAATAAAAATGTTTTTTGTGCCTTTCTTGAATAAGAAAGGCACTTTTTGTGAAAAAATTAACCAGATTGCTTGACTTTATGTGCTTTTTCTGCTATAATAGTAGAAAGAGGAGGAAACATGTATGAAACTGGCGAAAAAATGGTTATCTGTATTGTACCTTGGCTGTACTGCCCTTTTACTCACAGCTTGCAGTGATAATGCAGATGAGAATACAGCAGAAACAGAAACTACTTCTGTCCCTGCATTACTATTTGAAACCGAATTGGCAACAAATGCTGTTTCTGAAACTTCCGGTACAGAAACAACAACTTCTGTATCTGAAACTACAACAGAAATAGTCAGCACAGCCGAAGAAACTACACAGACTACTACAACGATGGAAGAAACTACAACTACAACTACTTCTACAACAACAGAAATGCCTGTTGTGACGACTACTGTGCAGACAACAACCACAGTAGCAGTGGAAACTGCCGAGGCCACAGCCCCCACGCCTGAGGCCGAAACTGCCACGCAAAAATTTGAACCCGGTATCTGGTGGTCAACCAGCGGAGACGGTGACAGATATTTCTGCTTTTATACCGGAAATAATGCCGGAAGCTTTCAAGACCAGGAAAGTGGACTTGGCATGGCATTTAGCTATGAGACTGACGGCGATAATACAGTTATTTTCCATATCGGTGATGCCGAATCCAGCGAACGTGTGCAGGTCAATTTTACAGACAGCAGTACCGCAGTGCTGACATGGGCAAACGGCGCAACAGAAACGCTTGCTTATCAGGGGCTGGGTAATTTCGATACATTCCATTTTTACAGTAATCTGGAGCTTTGTGAAATGGCTCTTGACTATTATGAAGCAAAATATGCTTATCGTCCGGCAGATGCCTCAGCCGAAGTACAGGCGAACGGTAAAATTGCTATTCAGCTCTATGACAGTCTGGAAGACCATAATTCCACTAGTGCGTGGTATACAGTAGACAGATTCACTGCACAGGGCACAGATATTATGGGAAATACCATCAATCTGAAATCATAAAAAATAACAGGATTCCGGTTTCAGCCGGAATCCTGTTTCCTTTGAAAATATCTTCAAAAAACGGCAGTCCCGAAAGACTGCCGTGTGTTTTGCATTTACAGTTCTGAATTACTTCAGTTCTGCGAAATACTTGATTGTTCTTACCATCTGGCTGGTGTAGGAATTTTCATTGTCATACCAAGATACAACCTGAACTTCATACAGGCCATTGCCGATTTCAGAAACCATTGTCTGTGTTGCATCGAACAGAGAACCGTACTTCATGCCGATAACGTCAGAAGAAACAATCTGGTCTTCGTTGTAGCCATAGGATTCAGAAGCAGCAGCCTTCATAGCAGCGTTGATGCCTTCCTTGGTTACATTTTCGCCCTTAACAACAGCAGTCAGGATTGTAGTAGAACCTGTCGGAACCGGTACACGCTGTGCAGAACCGATGAGCTTGCCGTTCAGTTCCGGAATTACCAGACCGATAGCCTTTGCAGCACCTGTGGAGTTCGGAACGATATTAGCAGCACCTGCTCTTGCTCTTCTGAAGTCGCCCTTTCTGTGAGGACCGTCCAGAATCATCTGGTCGCCGGTGTAAGCATGGATTGTGCTCATGATACCGGACTGGATAGGAGCATAGTCGTTCAGAGCCTTAGCCATAGGAGCGAGGCAGTTTGTGGTGCAGGATGCTGCGGAGATGATAGTATCATCAGCAGTCAGAGTATTTTCATTTACAGAGAATACAATAGTCTTGAGGTCATTGCCTGCGGGAGCAGAAATAACAACCTTCTTAGCACCTGCGTCGATATGAGCCTGGCTCTTTTCTTTGGAGCAGTAGAAGCCTGTGCATTCAAGAACAACGTCTACACCGATTTTGCCCCAGGGCAGATTCTTAGCATCAGCTTCCTTGTAAATTTGAAGAGTCTTGCCGTCAACAGTGATTGTGTTAGCTTCGTCATCAGCAGAAACAGTATGCAGATTTTCGCCGATTCTGCCTGCGTAGCCGCCCTGAGCGGTATCATACTTGAGCAGATTTGCGAGCATAGAGGGCTTTGTCAGGTCGTTGATTGCAACAACCTCATAACCTTCTGCACCGAACATCTGACGGAAAGCCAGACGACCGATTCTACCAAAACCATTAATAGCAACTTTTACTGACATTGGAAATTACCTCCTAAAATTTTATACTTCTATTTTACACCAATTTGAGAAAAAATGCAAGTCTTTTCAGGTGAAAATCTTCAATTTTTTGACAGATATGTGAAAAATCGGCTATTGTCACAAAAATATCAATCAAAATTTAGTTATTTTAAACAATATTTCGAAATAGACTTTACATTTAAAAGAAGAAAAGATATAATAAGAAAAAGGATTTTTCGTTTTGGATGATTATGACAAGAAAGGAGAATTTTTATGAAACAAGATGCTCTGGAACTGCTCAGGAATCTGTTTGGAAACAGCGGTGATGTTGTGTGGATTACTGATGAAAACTGGAAAATTCAATGGGGCAGATATGACTACAGCAAAATACAGAATCTGCCGGAAATGCTGAATGTGCCGGAAAATCTGTGGGAAGATGCTTCCGGGCAGGTGTTCTTCTGCGAAGTTTTCTATGAGTATACTATACATTGCAGCAAAGAGAACAAATGCCGTGTGATTATTCTGAAAAAAACTGTCCTGGGGCAGGGAATGCCGGAAGAAGTTTCGGTCAATGCGGCGGTACATTCGCTCAGACAGGTGAAAAAAGAATTTGCACAATATTTTCAAAAAAAAAATCTGCATGAAAAAAAAGAACTGCTGGACTCGCTGGAACGGAACTGCCTTCTGCTGTACCGCAAGCCGTATATCCTGCGGATGGTGAATTCTGTCCGGAATGGGATGGCAGAAAAAACACTTTTTTCTGTACAGGACATCATCAGGCAGATGGAAGCGGAAATGCAAAAGAAACTTGGTATTTATGCCAAAACTGTTTTTTCGCTTCCTGAAAAAGAAATATATCTTATGGAAAATGAAGAATTTTTCCGGATGGTTGTTATGGCCGGACTGACGTTATGTCATCAGGAGCGCGGTTATTTTCATCAGGCGGCCTTTTCGCTGGGCGTGAACGGGACAAAGGCAGAACTGATAATTAACCTGACTCCTGATTATCAGTGCAGGCTGAACATGTCGAAACAGCTCGACCCCGAAAACTTCGGCTCTACGGAAGAAGAAAAAAAAGCTCTGGAAACATTCTGCATTATGCATCACGGAAGCTGGAAGCATCTGAATTACAACGAGGAAAACAAGCTGATTTCTTCCTGCTGTCAGATATGCTTCCAGACAGATGAATACTATCCTGAAATCG
>SVNI01000148.1 GCA_015066975.1 Ruminococcus sp.
TACAATTGCATTCTGTATGTTTATGCCAACTATCGGAACGCTTGCTGCAGGGGCAGACATACGCAGTTTTGGCTGGAAACCTGATTTTTCTGAACATAAAAAACTAATACTCCTTGCATGGCTTTTGCCTACTGTCACTCAGCTTTTAGGTGCAGCGTTTTATTATATTGTTTTTCCTGATGAATTTGATACGACTGGTATATTTTTGCAGGAAACAAATCCAGAGGCTTTCAAAGAACTTGAAAACAGCGGAAAATCTTATGTTTCCTATGTCATGAAACAGATTTTTTATTCCTTCACCTCACCTCAGATTGTCATCTCTATGTTTTTAGGACTTGGTGAGGAGATTGGCTGGAGAGGCTTTCTGTTTCCCAGACTGAAAAAGAATCTCGGCAGAACAAAAGGCTTACTGCTTGGCGGAGTAATTCACGGTACATGGCATTTTCCACTTATGCTTTTAATTGGCTATGAATACGGAAAAGAATACATCGGCGCACCAATGTTCGGACTGTTTGCATTCTGTATCTTTACCACAGCTACAGGCATTATTTCAGACTTTCTTTATGAAAAATCGGAATGTATCTGGCTTCCTGCACTTTTTCACGGTTCGATAAATTCCGCATTCAATCCCTATATGCTGAATACCTGCGAACATGAAGAACGTTCCATATTCGGACCTGTAGACATAGGACTGATAAGTGTCCTGCCGATGCTGCTTTTCGCTGTCAATCTTCTTTACTACGAAAGCAAGCGTGAATATATGGAGATTTCTTAAAAATAAGTTTTCCACATCTTTCAACAAAATATTCAACAGTACCGTTAAAGCTATCAAAATTATTCACAGGAAGTGAAATATATTAAAAAGCGCATTAAAAAGTATGAATGAGAAAAAAGTTACATCCAATGAAACTGATACCCCCGTCACAATGGAGAACGACCTTCCTCTCCTTGACCGCAACCTGTACAAAACAATAAAGAAGATGGACAGGGCAAGTCTGGAAAGTCTGATAAACGATATCTATGAAAGCGGTCGAAAGAAAGGGGCAGAAGAAGCTGTATCTGTCGCATCAGATTCAGAAAATTCATCAGACAATTCCGTTTCAAATCAGGAAAATAGTTGTGTGGAAGATACTGTTGATAATCACCACACTTTGGATTTGCGTGTGCTGGAAAAGAACATACGGAAAGTGAAGGGTATCGGTGCGAAAAGGACTGAAGAAGTCATGGTTGTTATTGAACAGTGGCTGGGAGTGTGATACAAGCAACTGTATGGTGATAAAGCAATCATAAGATACTATGAAAGCAATAAAAAAATAAGGAGTATGCATATGGAATATTTGAAAGTATCAGGATTTGAAGTTCCAGTAGTATTACATCGTATAAAAAATCAACTTAAAGGTGAATGAACCATGAATAAAAATATTGATTTATTCCTGACATTTCTGAAAATCGGAGCATTTACATTTGGCGGAGGATATGCCATGATTCCTATGATACAGCAGGAAATCTGCATTCAACATCAATGGCTGAATGAAAAGGATTTGTTGGAAATTGTTGCAGTTGCAGAGTCTACCCCTGGACCAGTTGCAATCAATGCAGCAACATTTGTAGGTTATCGTACATCAGGATTTTCAGGGGCTTGTGCTGCTACATTTGGTGTTGTGCTTCCATCTTTTTTGATTATTTCGCTGATTTCTATGGTGCTGAAAGAATTTCAGGATTTCAGGGCAGTGCAGTATGCATTTATGGGAATCCGTGCCGGAGTGCTCGCCTTGATTTTGAAAGCTCTGTATTCCATGTTTCAGGCATCAGAAAAAAATATTTTCTCCTATGCGATGATGGCTGTTTCACTGATTCTAACTGCTTTTTTAAAGATAGATGCTGTCTGTGTTATCATAGGATGTGCAGTATTTGGGCTGTTGCGGTCATGGATTTACAGGAAGGAGCACAACTATGATTCTGATTGAACTGTTTCTGACATTTCTGAAAATCGGAGCATTTACATTCGGCGGAGGCTATGCGATGCTTCCGCTGATACAGTCAGAAGTGGAACGTCATCAGTGGCTTACACAGGAAGAACTTGTAAACTTTATTGCAGTCAGTGAAAGCACACCCGGACCTCTTGCAGTCAATATGGCAACTTTTGTCGGCATCCGGACAGGCGGAATATTGGGAGCATTATGTGCAACATTCGGAGTGATTCTTCCGTCTTTTGTGATTATTTTGATTGTTGCAAAATATTTTGAGAAATTTCGCAAAAGTAATGCAGTTTCAGGTATCATGAACGGATTGAAACCAGCAGTGATTGGAATGATTGCTTCTTCTTTTCTTTCTGTTGGAAGTACAGTATTTTTTTCAGATGGCTTTAAAACTGACATATTTTCAGAAATACAATTCTGGATATCTTTCAGTATATTTATTCTTTCTGCCATTCTTGCTTTCAAAAAAGTTCACCCGATTGCAATTATTGTTTTATCTGCTGTAATTGGTATCATTGCAGGGTATGGCTTCAATTTTGCATAAAAAAGACATATCATTCATTTTCAGAATGGTATGTCTTCTTAATTATAAAATTTGTTCACCGCTGTGCAGTGCAATTAGCTTTTCGCCCATGATTTCTTTCATCATTTCAAAAGCTGGGATTCCTGTACAATGACCGCTGTAAAATACAGCAGGAATAGTTGATAATTCCTTTGCTGTCTGAATGATAATTTCTTTTTCTTCTTTAGAATATTCTCCATCTTTTTTCATCATGTGAAATCCGCTGATGATATAATCAGGATAGTTCCCGAAAACTTCTTTATACCTGTCCAGAATATTCAGTATGCCATTATGCGCACAGCCTGAAAGAAGCCATTTCTTTTGATTTTGGGTAATGACAAGACACTGCTCATGAGTAAAATCATCTTGTATTTTTTCACCATTTTGGATGCAGGAAAGTTTTTGATTTCCTTGTGGATAACATCTTCTTCCAGTGATATTACTGAATAGAAATAATTCTTCATCCAGTTTCAAATCTCCTTTTATCAGTCTGACATTTGGCAAATTAAGAATCTTCTTATCAATGCCGATATATTTTTCACCATGATAATGTGGGACAGTAGCTGATTTCTGCATGATAATCTGAGCATGATGATTCCTTTCCGAAAACGGCAGAATCCCTCCAGAATGGTCATAGTGTCCATGACTTAAAATGACTGTATCCACGGCTGAGAGGTCAATTCCAAGAACTTCTGCATTTTTGATAAGTGCATCTGTCTGTCCGGTATCTAAAAGCAACTTATGCTTTTCAGTTTCAATATAAATGCTGAGTCCATGTTCTGCAATACAACCTGTATGACCATATGTATTTTCAACAAGCGTCAGGAGTTTCATCAGTGTTCACCACAGCTGTGATTTCCGCAGGAATGTCCTTCATGGCTTTCATGATGGTCACAAGTAGGATTTTGATTCTGTGCAAGTGTTCCTTCCAAAAATGCCTGTACAACATCATCTGCATTTCCTGAATTTCCTGCAAAAAGCTGAATATCGGCTTCTTTAAGAGCCATCTGTGCGCCTCCGCCGATTCCTCCGCAGATAAGAATATCAGCCTGTGCCATTTTCAGAAATCCTGCTAACGCACCGTGTCCAGAACCGTTTGTATCTATTACCTGTGAACTGATAATTTTATTTTCGGCAATATCATACAGCTTAAACTGTTCTGTATGTCCAAAATGCTGGAAGATTTCTCCGTTTTTGTAAGTAACTGCAATTCTCATAATATAAGTTCCTTTCTGAGCAAGTTCAGCAGGGATTCTGCTGTCAAGTGTATAATTTCCGCCTGAAATGAGGATGCGTCTGCCTTCCACGAGTGCCTGTGCAAGTTTTTGTCTGGCACTATCATAGATTGCAGTTACAGTAGTTCTTGCAACCTGCATTTCACTTGCACATTCTTCCTGCGTATTCTGACAATAATCAATCAAACGGATTGTTTCAAATTCATCCAGAGAAAGCAAAATGGTATCAATTTCTTTGTCTGAATCTGGAGAAAAGCTCCAGTAGTCAGGATAACAGCAGATACGGCGTTTTTTAGTC
>SVNI01000149.1 GCA_015066975.1 Ruminococcus sp.
CATGTTCAGCTTGCTGATACTAATATGCTCGAACACTTTTCCTCATCTTGAATGATGTTTTGTTCTCTGGTTTGCATTGTTTCTTATTTCTTCTGTTGAAAGTAAAAATTAAAAAAAGTACTTGACAAATGAGAAAATTTGTGATATAATATAAAGGTACTTTGAAATGCACCATTAGCTCAGTCGGTAGAGCAACTGACTCTTAATCAGTGGGTCCTGGGTTCGAGTCCCCGATGGTGCACCAAAAAGGCCCGTTGGTCAAGCGGTTAAGACTCCGCCCTCTCACGGCGGCAACACCAGTTCGAGTCTGGTACGGGTCACTATAGACCTGCTTTGACATGTGGCTTTAAAAAATATTCTAATCGGTGTTTATTGCAAAGAGGTTCCACCTGTATCCATTCCGAACACAGAAGTTAAGCTCTTTTACGTCGAAAATACTTGGCTGGTGACGGCCTGGGAATTTAGAAAGATGCCGGTATAGAATGCTTCCTTAGCTCAGTCGGTAGAGCATTCGGCTGTTAACCGAACGGTCGTTGGTTCGAGTCCAACAGGGAGCGCCAGTAATGAATAGCAGAAATGACTTGAGTAAGTCGTTTCTGCTATTTTATTTTTCATTTGAATCAACAATTGACAAATTTCTAAAAATATGTTATGATAGTATTATACACTTGTTTCTGTACGGAAACAAGAACTAAACTATCAGCATAAGAAAGGAAAGCAACTATGGCTCATCAGTTAGTAATTGTTTTGGATTTTGGGGGGCAGTATAATCAGCTTATTGCTCGGCGTGTCCGGGAATGCGGCGTTTACTGCGAAGTGAAAAGTTATAAAACTCCAATGGAAGAATTAAAAGCACTGAATCCGAAAGGTATCATCTTTACCGGAGGGCCTAACAGTGTCTATGATGAAAAGTCTCCTCATATCACAAAAGATATTTTTGATTTGCATATTCCAATTCTGGGCATCTGTTACGGCGCACAGCTCATGGCCTATACGCTCGGCGGTGAAGTTTCTGCCTGTCAAACGTCCGAATACGGCAAGACAGATACACATTATGATAATTCCAGCATTTTGTTCGGCGGTATTCATCTGCCGGAAACAGCTTCTTCTTGGATGAGCCATACGGATTATGTTTCCAGAGTGCCGGACGGCTTCAGAATTACTGCGCATACTGCTGACTGTCCTGTTGCTGCCTTCGAGAATGCTGAACGTAAGCTCTATGCGGTGCAGTTCCATCCGGAAGTGAATCATACATTCGCAGGACAGGGCATGATTGACAGCTTTGTTAAGAATGTCTGCGGATGTGTCGGTGACTGGACCATGGCAGGGTATGCCAAAACAGCAATTTCTGAAATTCGTGAAAAGGTCGGCGACGGCAAAGTCTTATTGGCACTTTCCGGCGGTGTGGACAGTTCTGTAGCGGCCGCTCTGCTGGCAAAAGCTGTTGGCAATCAATTGACCTGTATTTTTGTTGACCACGGTTTCATGCGCAAGAACGAAGGTGACGAAGTAGAAGCTGCTTTCAAGGATTCCGGCATGAACTTCATCCGAGTCAATGCAAAGGAACAGTTCATGAAACGTCTTCGCGGTGTTTCTGACCCCGAAACCAAACGTAAAGCCATTGGTGAAGAATTTATCCGTGTCTTCGAGCAGGAAGCCAAAAAAATCGGCAAGGTAGATTATCTTGTACAGGGCACTATCTATCCCGATGTTATCGAAAGCGGTCTTGGTGATGCTGCCGTTATCAAATCGCATCATAATGTCGGCGGTCTGCCGGATTATGTCGATTTTAAAGAAATTATCGAACCGCTCAGAATGCTCTTTAAAGACGAAGTGCGCAAACTTGGTACAGAATTAGGCTTATCTCCTGTTTTGGTATGGAGACAGCCATTCCCCGGCCCTGGTCTTGCTATTCGTATCATTGGCGATATTACAGACGAAAAACTGGAAATCTTACAGGATGCAGATTTCATCTTCCGTCAGGAAATCGCAAAAGCCGGACTCGACCGGGATATTAATCAATATTTCGCCGTTTTGACGAATATGCGTTCCGTTGGTGTCATGGGCGATGCAAGAACTTATGATTATACCGTTGCGCTCCGTGCCGTGACAACTAGTGACTTTATGACTGCGGATTTCGCAAAAATTCCTTATGAAGTGCTTGCTGTTGCTGCTAACAGAATCGTCAATGAAGTAAAGAATATTAATCGAATTGTGTATGATGTTACAACCAAACCCCCGGCAACAATCGAATGGGAATAATAAACGCCCCGAATAATAGGGCTTAAATACGCCAAATGCCGTTATCAAACCGTTATCATGGCAACGGTTTGGCAACATTTCTCTATTATCGGCAACAGTATAAAAATAATTGTCTGAAAAGATAAGAGCTATCTGATTCAAGTTAGAATCGGATAGCTCTTTTTGTTATTTATGGTATGTTCCACAATGATAGGCTTCTGCACTCGAATATCTAAAATCAAGTTCTCCCATTCCGAATGATATGCTATACTTTCCATCTGGATTATGCTGTATAGTTATATCATCAATAAAATGTTCTTTGTATGTCGCAATACTGAACCAGTAGAGTTCCACATCGTAGAAAACAAACGTATAGAAAGCAGTGTTGACAAGCTTATCATTTAAAGTCATATCTTCCATTTCATGAACGAGCGTGACAGTCAACTTATTCTGATAATACTCTATTTTTTCTATTCTGTCATCGCCCCAGCACAGGAAATCGGTTTCACCATATAGACTGTCTTGAAGATTTTTGAATTTGTCTATGCCATTTATTTCTTTCAGATGTAACTGTGTTTCTTTGAACATATTCTCATGGTTTGTATACTGAATATCAAACATATTATTCACTTTCTTTCAATGCCCTACGAGTTGTTTCATTCCGCTCCGCTTCCGACCTCGGATACCTGTACCTCCATTGGTCGTACTCCTCACGGCTGATTTCTCCGTTGTGGTACTTTTGAGCCATTTCCTCCCACGGCTGAATCAGTCCTGACATTTTGGCATAGGTTGAGCCAATCTGCTTATTCAGTCTAATGCAGATTTCTCCATCAAGGCGGTCAATTTTGAAACCGTATAAATCTTCCAAAGCAAAGAGTGTGTGCATCAGTCCTGTATAACTGTCAATATTTGGCACATTCAAAGCTTCGGTTGATACATCAAGAGCATCTGCCAATTTTTCTACAAGGTCAGCCTTTGGAGTTCTCGAACCAGATTCATATTGTGCCATGCGAATATCAGCAGTCCGTTCGGAAAATCCTACCTGCAAGCCTAGAAATTTCTGTGTCATTCCTCTCAGGTTTCGGATAAACCTGATTCTTTCACCAATTCCCATTTTGATTACCTCCCATTTCAACTGTGAACATATTGAGCCGCCATTTTTCACAAATCTATTATAACATATTCGCTTAGTATTTGTCAAGATAGTAGAAATAAAAAAGTTTAGTAAAAAAGCACTTGACATAACTTAAAATGTTTAGTATAATAAAAATATAGCTTAAACAAAATAAGTTAATTTACAGAAAGGAGGTAATCCGAATGACAGATAAAAGCTTCATGAGAGTGGAAGATGTTGCCAAAGAGCTTGATGTTTCAAAGTCCTATGCTTACAAAATTGTTCAGAAACTCAATAAGGAACTGGAAGATAAGGGCTATATCACTATTTCGGGCAGAGTAAACAGACAGTATTTTCTTGAAAGAACTTGTTACGGCAGTATTTCGGAAAATCAGGAAAGGAAGGGATAGTATGTCAGTTTACAAAGACGGCAATAAATGGCGTGTGATTTATCGCTACACTGACAGCAGAGGTGAACGCAAACAGACACAAAAACGTGGATTTCCCACTAAAAAAGAGGCTCAGGCATGGGAACGTGAGCAGATGAACAAAATGGAATCCAATCTCGACATGACATTTGAAAATTTCTCGGAAATTTACTTCTCAGATATGAAACGTGAGTTCGATGAAAAAAAGAATAGAAAAAGCCGCCAAAATCTGTTATAATGAGAATAACGACAGACTCAGAAA
>SVNI01000150.1 GCA_015066975.1 Ruminococcus sp.
GGATGTCCGATAGCTGCACCCTCTGCCAACCGTTCCGGACTGCCCAGCCCGACAACAGCAAAACATGTCATGGACGATATGAACGGCAGAATTTCCGCTGTCCTTGACGGCGGTCAGTGTGAAGTCGGTGTGGAATCCACAGTCATCTGCTTTGATGATGCCGAAACGATTCATATTCTGCGCCCCGGCCTGATTTCTCTGGAAGACTTAACACCCTATGCCAAGCGTGTCTATGTCGATAAAGCTGTCTTTCAGCAGATTTCCCCGGATGCAAAAGTTTCTTCCCCCGGTATGAAATACAAGCACTACTCGCCGAAAGCAAAGATTCTCCCTGTGGATGCACCGGATTTTGAAGCGTTCCGGAAGTATGCCACACAGCATTCAGGAAATCATACTTACTGTCTGCTGTTTGATTCCGACCCGGAAATCAACGGTCTCCCCTGCCTGCATTACGGTGACGACGGCGCACAGCAGGCACATGATTTGTTTTACCGTTTCCGGGAACTGGATGAACTCGGCGCAGAACTTGTCTATGTCCGGATGCCCGAACAGACAGGTGCAGACTTATCGGTCTATAACAGACTGATGCGTGCTTCAGGATTCGAGGTGATTCGTCTATGACAGGAGAACATCATACTATTGTAGTCGGTCTGACAGGCCAGACAGGTGCAGGAAAAAGCACCGTTTCCGAAATTTTTGTAAATCACGGCTTTTCCCTGATTGATGCCGACAGAATCGCCCGCGAAGTTGTCGAACCCGGAATGCCTTGTCTTGCGGAACTGTTTGACTATTTCGGAGACGGCGTGCGGAATCCTGACGGCAGTCTGAACCGGAAAGCCCTTGCGAAAATCGCCTTTACCGATAAGCGCAAGCTTGAAAGCCTGAACAGCATCTGCTATCCGTTTATCACGGAAGAAATTTTCCGGAAAATCAATCAGTTTGCCGAGCAGGACTGTCATTTCATTCTGCTGGATGCGCCGACGCTTTTTGAAAGCCGTGCTTCTGATTTCTGTGATATGATTATTTCCGTCGTGGCTAACCCGGAAATCCGCCGGGCAAGAATCATGATGCGAGACAATATAACCGAAGAATCCGCAAAAGAACGCATGAATGCCCAGCTTGACGAAGCTTTTTTCATTCAGCATTCGGATTATGTGATTCATAACAACGGCAATCTGAAACAACTTTCGGAATTATCCGGAGAAGTTGCCGACAAAGTCAAGATTTATTTATCAAATTAAATAAATATATATTTTTTAGAAAGAAGTGTTTGTTATGCCTAAAAAAGAAAAAAATGAAGTGCAGGAACTGAAAGAAAAATTATTTTCTCAGCCGAAACATGCCGTTCAGCGCATGTCTGATGCTGAACGCAAAGACTGTGACAAGTTCTGCGAAGCGTACAAAGATTTCATGAATACCGCCAAGACCGAACGCGAAATTAATGCATTCGTGATTGATGCGCTCAGTCAGCAGGGCTATCAGGAATTTGCACCCGGCATGAAGCTCAACGCCGGTGATAAAATTTATCTCAATAACAGAGGAAAATCCGTCATTATGGCAACTATCGGCAAGGCAGATATCCGTGAGGGGGTTCGTCTCTGTGCGGCGCATATTGATTCTCCCCGTCTGGATATGAAACAGCATCCGCTGTATGAAAATCAGGAAATCGGCTATTTCAAAACGCATTACTACGGCGGAATCAAGAAATATCAGTGGACGACTGTACCGCTGTCTCTGCATGGCGTTATCATCAAGAAGAACGGCGAAAAAGTCAATATCCGCATTGGTGAGGAAGAATCTGACCCCGTATTCTATATTACAGATTTGCTCCCCCATCTGGCTGATGAACAGATGAGAAGAACTGCCCCCCAGATTATCAAGGGCGAAGAATTAAATATCGTTATCGGCTCTATGCCTTTGAAAGCCGATAAGGGAAATGAGCTGGTCAAACTGGCACTCATGAAGCTCCTGAATGAAAAATACGGCATCACAGAAGATGATTTTCTCTCTGCCGAACTTGAAGCCGTTCCGGCATACAAGGCAAAAGATGTCGGTTTTGACAGAAGCCTGATTGGTGCTTACGGTCATGATGATAAAGTATGCTCCTATCCGGCATTCCGTGCCTCTCTGGATGTGACTGCTCCGGAACATACCAGCGTAGTTATTCTTACAGATAAAGAAGAAACCGGAAGTGACGGCAATACGGGACTGAAATCTTCCTATCTGAGATATTTCCTGGAAGATTTAGCCGAATGCTTCGGCGCAAACGGCAGAGCTGTCATGAGAGCTTCAAAATGCCTTTCTGCTGATGTCAATGCCGGTTTTGACCCGACATTTCCGGAAGTTCTTGAAAAAAACAACTGTGCCTATCTGAATCACGGTGTCTGCGTGACAAAGTTCACAGGCGCAAGAGGAAAATCCGGCACTTCTGATGCTTCTGCCGAATTTGTCGGCGAAGTCAGAAAAATCCTCGACGACGGCGACGTTATCTGGCAGACAGGCGAACTCGGCAGAGTTGACCTCGGCGGCGGCGGAACAGTGGCGGCTTATATCGCCAATCTAGATATTGATACTATTGATATTGGTGTTCCGGTGCTCTCCATGCATGCGCCCTATGAACTGGTAGCCAAAACGGACGTATGGGCGGCTTACAGAGCATTCAAAGTATTTCTGGAAGCTTAAACGGTGAACCGTCATGACAAAGCTGATTTCATGGAATGTCAACGGTTTCCGTGCCAATCTGAGCAAGGGTTTTGAAGGACACTTCAAAGCCCTTGATGCGGATATGTTCTGCATTCAGGAAACTAAAATGCAGCCCGAACAGGTGACGACTAAATTCGCCGGATATGAACAATATTTCAACAGTGCCGTCAGAAAAGGCTATTCCGGGACAGCACTGTTTACAAAACAGATGCCCCTGAAAGTAGATTTCAATTATGGAACGCATACCGACGAAGGCCGGACAATTATTGCAGAATATGAAAAATTCCGGCTGGTGAATATCTACGTTCCGAACGCACAGCGTGAACTGACACGGCTCGGTTACCGGATGCAGTGGGAAGATGATTTCCGGAATTTCCTGATAACGCTTGATAAGGACAAGCCGTTAATTATCTGCGGTGATATGAACGTTGCTCATCAGGAAATTGACCTGAAATATCCCAGGCCAAATATCGGAAATGCTGGATTCACCAACGAGGAACGCGGAAAATTTTCAGAATTATTAAAAGCCGGCTTTACGGATTCTTTCCGGTATCTGCATCCTGACCAGAGAGAGGCTTACACATGGTGGTCGTACATGCATCAGGCACGGAGCAGAAATATCGGCTGGCGAATTGATTATTTTCTGGTATCAAACCGGATTGCGGATAACATCAGCAAAGCGGAAATCTACCCGGACATCATGGGCAGTGACCATTGTCCGGTAGGACTGGAAATAGACTTATAAATAAAAATAATGAATCAAGGGTGATACTATGCTGCTCAAAGCAGTGAAGATAAATAAAGTTTATAATGGCGTGAAATTACTGTCTGATATTGATTTGCAGATTGAAGATAATGACAGAATCGGCTTAATCGGTGCGAACGGCTGCGGAAAGTCTACCTTGCTGAAAATTCTGCTCGGTCAGATTCTTCCCGACCATGAACAGGAGGGTGACGGGCAGATTATCCGGGCTTCCAAGACTTCTGTCGGATATCTGGCACAGTCTGCCGCGCTGGATTCCAGCCTGACTGTCTGGGAGGAAATGCAGAGTGTCTTTTCTGATTTGCTTGAAACACAGGAGAATATCAAAAAGCTCGAACAGGAGCTTGCAAATCCCAGCCATGACGCAAAAATTCTAGAAGAATATGACCGTCTTTCCGCATGGTTTCAGATGAACGGCGGATATGAAATTGATGTCAAAATCAAGACGGTGCTGTTCGGAATGGGCTTTACACAGGCGGAATTTCACAGGACAGTCTCCGGATTCAGCGGTGGTGAGAAAACAAGGCTTGCACTGTGCAAACTGCTTCTGGAATCGCCGAATCTGTTAA
>SVNI01000151.1 GCA_015066975.1 Ruminococcus sp.
AATCTATCATGATACAAAAAATATTGATAATAGAAGATGATTTGCTCGTTGCAGAACTCGAACGGGATTATCTGGAAACTGCCGGATTTGAAATCGAAATCTGTACCAATGGTACAGAGGGATTGCATCAGGCACAGAAAAATATATATGCCCTGCTTCTGCTGGATGTGATGCTTCCGGGTACGGACGGCTGGACAATCTGCCGTGAAATCAGAAAAATAAATAACATGCCGATTATCATGGTCACAGCAAGAAAAGAAGATATTGATAAAATCAGAGGGCTGGGACTGGGGGCGGATGATTATATTGTCAAGCCGTTCAGCCCGTCCGAACTTGTCGCAAGAGTGCAGGCACATATTCGGATGCATGAACGGCTTCTGCAATCGGCACAGCCTGCGCCGGAACAGAAAATTCATATCCGGAATCTTGAAATTTTTCTGTCACAAAGGAAAGTCCTGCTAAACGGAGAAGAAATTCTGTTTAAGAATAAAGAATTTGAACTTCTGGTATTTCTTGCTTCTCATCCGGATATTGTATTTTCTAAGGAAACACTGCTTGACCGCATCTGGGGGGAAGATTCTCTCAGCGATACCGCAACAGTTACCGTACATATCAACAGAATCAGGGAAAAAATCGAACAAAATCAGGGAAAGCCGGAATATATCCAGACTGTATGGGGAACAGGCTACCGCTTTATCAGGTAATATCACTAAAATTTCTGCGGGGTTCTTGTGCATTTTTACTGATTTCACAAATTTTTGCCAGTTTAGAAACAGTTTAGAATCTGTTTCGCTTTTATTTAGAATTCTTCTATAAAATAACAGACAGGAGTTAAAACCATGAAAAAGAATCGAATCAGAATCGGATTTGGTGATGTCAGTCTGTTTCTGCTGAGTCTTATCCTGCTGACAGGCAGTTGCACTGTATTTGCACCGTGTACGCCCAAAACAGACGGTACTTATATGTCATGTCACTGGGCTGGAAGTACTGTAACAGGAATCGCAGCAGCACTGACCGTCATTTCACTGTTTCATCTGTTCACGACAGACAAGGGAATCAAAACCGGATTGGATTTGTCAGTTATCCCCACAGCCGTTTTTACTGCACTGATACCGCAGCATTTGATACAGCTCTGTATGCTGAATCATATGCGATGCAATTCCATTATGCGCCCATGTGTAGTGATTCTGGCAGTATTGCTGATTTTCAATGCTGTCTGTAATCTGCTGTTCTGCGACAGAAAAAAATGAAACAGGAAATAAGATATACCAGTCCGGAAGGGCTGGTTTTATTTTTATGAAAGGGGTATCTGTATGATAAAAAATTATTCCGGTATATTTACCATTCTGACATGTATCTTTCTGCTGATTTCTGTGAATACCTTCTGCCGTCCCTGTCACGGCATGATGTCTATGCCCTGCGAACACAGTACCGGAATTGCATGTATCATCCTCGCGGTGATGACAGCTGTCAATCTTGGCGGATTGTTTCTTAAAAAGAAAGCCGTTCCTGTGATATGCCGGATTCTGAACATTATCGGAAGCATCGGACTGATACTGACACCAGTATTCGGAAAATGTCAGGTTGCATCCATGTCCTGCAATACCAGAACATTTCCGATACTGAAAATCGGCGGACTGCTCATCATTGCAGTTATGCTGATTCTGACAGTGACAGAACTCATCCGCAATAGTGCCAAAGGAGAAACACATCATGTTCACAGTCAGTAAATTCGCATGGCAAAGTATGGTAAAGCATGGCTTTCAGAGCGTGATATTTTTCCTGCTTGTGCTGATTTCTTCGGCTTGTCTGTATGGCGTGGGATTTTTTACAGAAAATATGCAGTCCGGTGTGGAACAGGCAGGAAGTCACATCCATGCGGATATGATTGCTGTCCCGTCAGAATACGGCGATAATGCAAAAGATGCGCTGTTTGAAGGCAATGCCTGCACCATACTGTTTCAGGAAAATCCGGCAGAACTGCTTTCACAGACAGACGGCATTTCACAAGTCAGTCCTCAGTTATTTTTAAGAACCCTTCCGCTTCCATGCTGTTCGGCATCCGGCGTACAGATTATTGCTTTTGATATCAATACAGATTTTGCAGTCAGCGAAAATCTGAAAGATAAAAGCATCAAAATCAATACGCTCTCCCCAGACGAACTGATTGCCGGTTCTGCCTGCGGACTCACACCCGGCGCACAGATAAATTTCTATAACAGAACTTTTACAGTTTCCGCCGTTCTTGATGAAACAGGCATGGGCTATGACCAGAGTATCTTCATCAGTTTTGAGGCATCCGACCTCATTACTGCGGATGAACAGTATCAGGAATATTTCGGCGGAAAAACCGGCTTGACTTCCATGATACTTATCCGGACAGATGACAATGCCGAACAGGTCAGAAAAACTATGTCCGGAATTCTGAACGAAAAAGGCATTTCAGTCTATACTATCGACAGCATGTCGGAAAAGCTCATCCGGCAGATGCAGGATTTTAAGATATTTGCTCTAATAATCAATCTTTTTGTGATACTGCTTGCTTCTGTTTCGCTGTCCGCCCTGATAACTGTCAGCTTTCATCAGCGAAGAAACCGTGTCGGAAGCCTGCTTTCTGTAGGCATCAGCCGGAAGAAAATCATTCAGATGTTTCTGCTGGAATATCTGTATCTGACAGCATTCGGCACTGTTACAGGAACGGGAAGTATCTGCATGGTTGTGCTTTCTTTGCATGATGTTATCAAACAGTCGCTTGCACTGCCCTATAAATTCATAGGCATGGAAAAAATGGGCGGATTGTTCCTGACAGTCGGCGGTATCAATCTGCTGATGCTTCTGCTTGCGTGTTCGCTGACTTTTGCGAAAATTATCCGCACAGAACCGGCAATTCTATCGGAGGAACAGACATGATGCTGAAAGCAGAAAATATCTCAAAAAAATTCGGGAAAAACGGACTTGCTTCTGTCAGTATGTCCATTTCAGAAAAGCAGTTTCTCTGCATCACTGGGGAATCTGGATGCGGAAAAACTACCCTGCTGAACATCCTTTCCGGAATGCTTATGCCTGATACCGGAACAGTCACCCTTGACGGAAAAAATATCTATCTCGATATGAAAGAACAGGAACGGACATTTCTGCGGAATCAGGTTATCGGCTATATGACACAGGGAAATTCTCTCATTCCGGAACTGACTGTCTGGCAGAATGCCGTCTGCCCGCTGGAATTATACGGAAGAAAAAAGAAAGATTCTGATATAATACAGTTATTTCAGCAACTTGGAATTGATAATGTTATGGATTCATTTCCGTCAGAAATTTCCGGCGGTGAATACAGACGCGCCCTGCTTGCAAGAGTTCTTCTGCTTGATGCCAAAATTATCATAGCAGATGAGCCGACTTCTAATCTGGATGAAAACAGTGCTGTCATTGTACGTCAGATGCTTTATGAAGCATATCAGAACGGAAAAGGTCTGCTGATTGTCACGCATGACAAGGCGTTTTCAGAATATCATCCTGAAATACTGGAACTGCATTCCGGAGGTGAAATATGAAATTCAAATTATGTTTATCGCTTTTTCTGACTGCTGTACTGTTTACGAGATGTCAGCAGTCAGAGGCAAGCAGTGAAATTCCGCCCGTTTCCTTACAAACGGAATCTGTTACAGAAATTACGGAAACAGAAACATTCATTCCTGAAACTGTTCCAGATACGGAACTGCAAACTGAACCCATAACAGAAACATATCCTGCTGAATCTGTACAGACCGAAATCGAAACCGTTACAGAATCAGAAACTATCCCTGAAACAGAAAAACAGTATGATACTTTTTTCGGAGTTTTGATTGATGAGGACTGCAGTGATTTTGAAGACCCGCCTTTGCATGATTTGCCATGTATGCTGATGGATTCCTGCCGTGCAAGCGGTTATGGTCTGGATATTCAGCAGGAGGACGGAAGTTATGTATTCTATATGT
>SVNI01000152.1:0-1250 GCA_015066975.1 Ruminococcus sp.
GACAGCAGGCTGTTTCTCCGTGCGCCGGACGGAACTATAACGGAAATTACCGGAAATTTCAGACATGCCATGAACGGCAGTTTCGGCAGATTTCCGCATGATATCGCTTTCATGGCTATGGATGACGATTCCGATGCATGGAATCTCTGGCTTTATAATGCCATTACCCGAAAATCTGTCAATCTGACGGAACACAGCGGTTTTCAATGCGAAGACCCGAAATTCTCTCCGGACGGCAGGAAACTTGTTTTCAAGCGAAGCCGAAACGGATTCTTTCAGCTTGCTGAACTGGATTTGCATACAAAAGAAATCACTCTGCTGACAGAGGGCGGTTCTGAAAATTCCATGCCCTGCTATTCTGCCGACGGACAATGGGTTTATTTCTCCGAAATGAAGCAGAAAATCCGCAGAATTCATCTGCAAAGCCGAATTATCGAAACCGTATATTCCGAACCGGACACAGAAGCCTATTATCCTATCTGTTCCGGCGAAAAGCTGTATTTCACCAAATGGATTTCACCCGAAAATCATCGTGACTGCATCATGCAGTATGACAAAGCAGGCATCCGGTTTCTGGGCTTCGATTCGCCGGAAACGGACTGTTCCGATGTCTGCCCTGTTGATGAAACGCACATCATCTACAGTTGTACCCGGAACGGAAGCTATGACCTGTTCTGTTTCGACGGAAAAGATTCCGTTCCGCTTACGGAACTGAATACGGACAATGACGAACTGGGTGCAGTTTTTTATCATCAGAAAGGAGTTTACTAATCCATGAACTTCAAGAATATAACGGCAATTTTCTATGCATTTGCAGCCGCGGTCTTTTATGCCCTGAATGCGCCATGCTCAAAACTGCTTCTGGAGCATATTCCGCCCGCATTCATGGCATCATTTCTGTATCTCGGTGCTGGTTTTGGTGTAGGAATTCTGTATCTTTTTCACTATCAGAAAGAACAGCCGGAAGAAAAGCTGACCCGTTCCGACCTGCCTTATACTATCGGAATGATTCTGCTGGATATTATCGCACCGATTCTGCTGATGATTGGTCTGCATACAGGCACATCTTCCAATGCTTCCCTTCTGGGAAATTTCGAGATTGTCGCCACAACATGCATTGCATGGATTCTGTTCAGGGAACAGGTTTCAAAATATCTCTGGACAGCCGTCAGCCTGATTACCATTTCCAGTATGATACTGTCTTTTGAAGGCATTGGCAGTCTGAAATTTTCTGTAGGTTCTCTGTTTGT
>SVNI01000152.1:1260-3947 GCA_015066975.1 Ruminococcus sp.
GCTGGGGACTTGAAAATAACTGTACCAGAGCTATTTCTGAAAAAAGTGCCTATCAGATAGTAACTATCAAAGGTTTCTGTTCCGGAACAGGTTCTCTGATAATGGCATTGATTGCCGGAGAAAGCTTTCCGGAAATCAGATATCTTTTTCCGGCACTGATACTTGGATTTGTCGCCTATGGACTGAGCATTTTCACATATATCAAAGCGCAGAAAACACTTGGAGCATCAAAAACAAGTGCTTATTATGCAACCGCACCGTTTATCGGAGCATTTCTGTCATTTTTTATTCTGCACGAAGCGTTATCCGCAAATTATCTGACTGCTCTGCTGGTGATGTTTGCCGGAACTGCCTTTGCTGTTTATGATACGTTCCTGAGCCGTCATACACATACATTTACGCACACCCATAACGGTGTAACTCATACACATACGATTGAACATACACATTTTGCAGGTGGAGAACATGACCACAGTCTTCAAGAATTTGAAAAACTGCATTTTCATGCTTAATTATTACGAGGTGAATTTTTATTATGAGTATTATTAAAAGAGCCATTTCCGCAGACGGCAGTGTTGTCGCCTCTGCCATTGATGCTACAGATATGGCAAATCAGATTGAAAAATTTCATAAGCCCTCGGCAGTTGTGACCGCCGCACTCGGACGGCTTGCAATCGCTGCATCCTTAATGGGCTATAATCAGAAAAATGAAGATGACAAGCTTACACTCCGCATTGATGGTGATGGTCAAATCGGGAGCATGATTGCCGTCGCCGACAGTCACGGCAATGTCAAGTGCTGTGCGGATAATTATATTGTCGAAATCCCCCTTAATGATAAAAATAAGCTTGATGTCGGCGGTGCGGTCGGCGCAGGTACGCTCTCGGTTATCAAAGACTTAGGGCTGAAAGAACCTTATGTCGGTACGATTCCGCTGGTATCCGGCGAAATCGCCGAGGATATTGCAGAATATTATGCATCCAGCGAGCAGATTCCCACTGTTCTGAGCCTTGGTGTTCTAGTTGCTCCGGATTTGAGTGTGAAATATGCCGGCGGATTCCTGATTCAGCTCCTGCCGTTCGCGGATGAATCCTGTATTCCGGTGCTGGAAAAAAACATCGCCATGATGCCGAATGTCACCAAAATGCTCGAAAACGGCATGACCGCCGAAGAAATCGTTCTGAAATGCCTCGAAGGTTTAGAACCGAATCTGCTTGACGAAGCTGAAGCCAATTATCGGTGTGACTGCTCACGCGAAAGAACTTCCAGAGTATTAATCAGTATCGGCAAAGAGGAACTTCAGAAACTTGCTGATACTAACGAAAATATTGAAGTCTGCTGTCATTTCTGCGATAAGAAATATATCTTCACACCCGAAGAAATCCTGAATCTGATTCAGAAATAAAAAAATGCCCTGAAAGTATTTCTACTTTCGGGGCTGAACTTATTTTTTTCGATTCTGTCTTTTTTCGTCTTTGATTTCTTTGTCAAGATTCTGAACATATTCGGGAGGGAGTTCAAATAATTCGGCGACTTCTTCTGCGGATTTGCCGACTTTCAGCGCAGAACGTGCGGATATTCTGCTATTCTCTCCTGAATCCACTTCCGATAGGCTTCGGGACTGCTGTCATCATGACACCGGCAGAAACCAAATTGACAGCTTTTATCAATAGCATACAGTCCGTCATAACCGTAATGTGAAATCAAAAAATCCCATCCCGATTTGGTAATATGCACATCATAAAAATAGTAATCATTGCAGAGAAACTGAATTATTTCCGGATTTTTTAAATCTTCCTCAGTATATTCCTGAATATTGTTCAGATTCCTGTCCATAACAGAAAATATCTTTCTCCGATATACGAGCATGAAACTCCCCTCCCCTACTAAACAGCATCTCCGGACTGTTGACCGGAGATGCTGTTCTGAAACTTTCTGTTACTGTGCTACATAGTTGACGGCCGTATTGACGAAGTTTTCACCGCCGTAGGTATCTACAATTGTCATAGCAGATTTATCATACTGAATATCAATGACAAATCCGCAGAAGCCGGGGTTATTCTTCAAATCAATTGCCACTTTGACAGTATCGCCCTGCTTTGCAGAAACACTGTTGACTTTCAGTGCGAAATCATCAGCCGGAAAATCAGCCTGTGACTGAACAGACGTATTGACAGCCACTTCGCCGTTGATGATTTCCGGATGATAAGCTTTTACTTCCCAGCTTGCAATATCTGCCTTTTCAATAGTAACCGGATAGCTTCCGTCCGGAATATCTTTATTGACTTCAAATTCGATAATCAGGAATTCGCCTTCAAAGAGGAAGTCACTTTCCTGAGACATATCCAGCCAGTAAGCCTTGCAGAGGTCATAAGATGGCGTATAGCTGGAAGAATTTCCGCTTGCTTCGGTTGGTTTGAGAGTAGCAGGGCTTTCTGCCGGTTCGGTCACGACAACAGTTTCGGTCACGGGAACGGCTTCTGTCTGCTGAACGCCTTCAGCATTGGTAACAGGCTGACCGTCTGCTTCAGTAACGGGAACGAATTCTGTTACGGTAACGACTTCAGTTTGTTCCTGACCGTTGGCATCCGTTACGGGCTGACCCTTATCATCCGTCACTTTGATATATTCTGTTTTCGGAGTGACTGCAACAGAAGTGGTAGAAGCCTTTTCCGTATTATTTCCGG
>SVNI01000153.1 GCA_015066975.1 Ruminococcus sp.
GATGAAGAGCTTCGCCATCTGCTCCAGAGCCGTATCAGAGAAGCGTTCACCGTCACGGTCAATATCATTATGACAGAGCGTGACCGGAAACGTATAGATTTCGTTTTCCGTGAAATCCCGTCTTGTCAGGGCATTGATTTTATCAAGTGTGTCCTGATTCATAATTTTCATTCCTTTCTATAAAAAATTAATATGTGATGATTTGTTTTTTCTTATCTTTTGTATTGGCACATATCCAGTGAGCCAGTGTAACGGCTTCCACAAGGGAAATGTCCGCATTTTCGAGGATAGAAGCATAACCGAAGCCGCCGCCTGCACCAATAGCCCGATGTTCGCAGTTCGTGACGGCCTGCACCAGTGACGGCTGTGCTGCATGACAGATTTCTCCGGCAAAGAGATTCTGTTCAAAAAGGGAATTTGCTTCAATGATTTCGCTGACTTTCGGCAGAATTACTTTGCAGTGAACATCCGCATCTTTCATGTTTTGAACCAGCAGAGAAGCACCGGCAGCCCCGTCAATGGCGATTTTTTCAGCATGGGAATTCCGCAGAAATGCGATAATCCAGTCCAGACCGTCACGAACAGGGCGACAGTCGAGAGCTTCCACAAAAATTTTCTTGTCCGCTGTCCTGACTGCACAGGCGAGCGACACATTTCCGGAAGTTTTGGCGAATTTCACACCGTAGAAGATTTTCACAGGCTGTTTCAGCTCTGGCAGAGATTCTATTTTGAACTGCATCCATTCACGCTCAGAAATGGCGGATTTCTGGGAATATGTCAGCCATAAGCCCAAACGCTGAATGTTATCATCAGTCTGGTCATTGCCGAGTTCAGAACGAATCGTTCTTTCTGTGAGAATCGTACCAAGAGACGGGTTTGTTTCGTACCAGAGTTCCGGGTCATGTGCATCGGAAAGACGAGGAACAGACCATTCTGCCCAGCCGGCATTTTCATTTTTTCCGGTGAGGGTATCCCGGCGGTAAGTCAGAAACACTGTACCGGATGAAACTGCTGTCGGCGGCGTTCCGCACATCAGCGTTTGAGGATTTTTCGAGTCTGTAACAACATATTTCAGCGCAGATTCTTGGTCAGAAGTATATTCCTGTGCCTCATCGATAATCAGCAGGTCAAAGCCTTCGCCAAGTCCGCCCTTGCTGGAGCGTGTCCGGAAATGAATAACCCCCTCCCCGTTCAGCCAGTGAATTGTTTCCAGACCATAACGCTTATACGTCTTGAAATCCTCATCTTCGACATATCCGGCTTTACTTAGCCGTTCGATAACTTTTTCCCATGCGTTGTGAGAAGTTGTAGCTCTGTGTGCTGTGTAGAGAATTCTTTCTCCGTGAGTTACTCCATACATGGAACGGATAACCAAATCTTCGGATTTTCCGTTTCTTCTGGGAACAGACCAGGCGAATTTCATGTGCAGCCATAAGCCGTTATCGTCCAGAGCCATGATGTCTTCCAGTATGAGAGCCTGCCAGTCAAGTGCAGTTCTGCCGGATTTGTTATAGAGGGCGATAGCTTCTGCGCCTTTGGATTCCGTATACGGCAGTACAACTGAAACTGTCGGAGTCTGTCTGCCGAGCCGTGTTTCAGCCATGCAGTCCACTCCTTTCAGATTCAGAGATTTTTCCAGTCAAATGTCTGAGGCAAATCACGGTTGCTGACGAGGTCTTTCTGACAGGAGAATTCTGTACGCACTGCGAGCTTGTCAGATTTTTGTCTGTTACAGCACATGTGTGCAAGCTGTAGGTTGCCGATGTCAGAGGGATGTCCGCCTTTTGATACGGGGATGATATGGTCAATGCAGGGGCTGAGAGGGTGCGGAAACTTCAGACTGAAATCAACAGGATTTCCACAGATACCACAGGTGCGCTGGGTAGCATAGATTTTCTTCTTGTTGCTGTCAAACTGCGCTCTTTGTGTGCCGTTGTGGTCGGGACGAAGATTAGGCTTTGCCATGATTCAGATGCAGTTCCTCGGCTTTCGGAAGTTCTTCTGAAAGTGTGTCCTTGTCCAGCAGATACAGTTCTTTCATGACATAATCCATCTGTTTTACAATCTCGAAACAATCCGATGTTTTTTGCAAGTCTTCAGCTGGTTCTTTCAGAAGTTCCAGTCTCTTTATGAGGTATTCACGATAGATTTCGAGTGTTACTTTTTTCATTGCTTCTTCTCCTTTTAGGTATAAAAATAAGGCTGTTCAGCCTTGTTTGTGATATTTTGACATGAGAAAACCGCCCTGTTCAGGCGGTTTCATCCTCTTCATATTTATATCCATTATTGCACTCTGATAATTCTTGTACAAATGTAGAACCCCACATATATTCATCCGGAATACCATCAGGAAAGGCAGAACAGCAGAATTTTCCATCTTTTTTTTCTTCAAAAAAATGTTTACAACAAGGACAATCCGGAATAACAATAGATTTTTTCTGGTTCATAATTTGTGCCACCTTTCTATAAATTTATCAAGCAGAGCCTGTGCAGCTTCACTGATAGACTGACCACATTGTTTTGCGGCAAATGCTTCTGCATTTCATCAGAAACCTGTTCGTTAGAAATGGAATTGCTCTTTCCCTATATTAGGGTCTTTATTTTCTCTTATTATTTTCTCCATTTCCTGTGCATCCAAACCGAAATATTCCCTCGCTTCTTCTCGTTCTTCTTCATTGGCATAATTTGCAAGGTAATAATCTCTATCATAATATCTTATTTTTTCCATAGGGCAACACATGTCCAGCATTTCTCCATATCCCAAGCGAGCAAATTCATCTCTTTCTTCTTCGGAAAGTGTATACAAATAGCGAGTCGCTTTTTTAGCCAGTTCAACATACTCTTCCTCAGTTGTGCCTTTGTTGGCTTTGCAAATTTTTTTAATAAGATTTTGAGTTTCAGTTCTCATGACAATTCACCTTCTTTTAATTGTTCCAGCAAATATTCTAAAGTAAACCGCATTTCCGGACTAACATCAGCTTTATCAGATTGTTCTTTAATCCAATTATACCGCATTTTCATATCCATGTCAAGTAATTTTCGACCGAAATCAAAATCAGTTTTTTCAAGTTTTACAATTCTGTTTATTTCACGCAGATAGCCTACAAAAAGCGGATAACTTTCATCAAATAAAATTCCATTCTTTTTGCATATTTCCTGTGTATAGAGTTCAACTGTCGTTTCTTCCATAATTCTATGCTCAACAAATTCTTCTTTAGAAAAATAGCTACAAGAACGTGCGTGTAGAAGTTCATGAATAACAGTTTTAATATCTGCATCTTCTCTTATTGTAATAGAACAGTCCCATTCCTTTCTTCCCGTAGCTCTTGAAAGGTATTTTTTAGGTGCTCGGAAAGCATTGCCACTCCATTTACTTTTTCTTGTAGCATAATCATCAAGAAATTTATCAATCTGTTCAGCGTTTTTTTGCAACTCTTCAGCAGTTTTTGCTATTTGATTTGAATTAAGCGACAAAGATGCTGATTTATCTAATGGAGTTGTCAAGCCCCTGTACTGCCTTAAATTCTGCTGTTCGAGGGCTTGTGCCTGTTCTCTGGTGAAGCGTGTGGGCTTGTACTGAATCGCCTGAGCCTGTCTTCTGTGAACTTCTGAATCGACTTTCCAGCCCCTGCCCGTTCCGGAGAGCCTTTGTCTGAATTTACTGGTTTCATAGATAATTTGACAGGAGCAGTGGTCATGCCTCCGCCAGAAGTCCGCTGGCGCACGGCTGACCTCATACCGTCCGGCGACTTCTGCACACCATGCACAGCATTTTGATGCCCCGATTCTTGACACATGACAGGTCAGACCGGCTTTCTGCCGGAACTCTGAATTTTCTTTGATATAATCATCATGGAAAGAAGCGGCGATATTAGCGACAGCATTTTCAGCCCGTCTCCGGAGGACATCTTCTGAAACGGTCATATCTTCGAG
>SVNI01000007.1 GCA_015066975.1 Ruminococcus sp.
CTGAATCCGAAACAGAAACAGAATCTGAACCGACAGAGTCTGAATCCGAAACAGAAACAGAATCTGAACCGACAGAATCTGAATCCGAAACAGAAACAGAATCTGAACCGACAGAGTCTGAATCCGAAACAGAAACAGAATCTGAACCGACAGAGTCTGAATCCGAAACAGAGACAGAATCTGAACCGACAGAGTCTGAATCCGAAACAGAGACAGAAACTGAATCTGAAACTCAGCCTGATAGCGGTGAAACTGAAACAGAAACCGAAATTGTAAAACCAATTGGTGAATACACTGCTACATGGGAAATCGGTAAGAGAAGTGCTTATGCTGGTGATACTGGTGTAAGAGTGCCTATTTCTGTAGAGGGTGATGCTCCGTCCTTGACTCTGAGCACATTCAAATTTGATGTAGATATCCAGGATGGTCCTGCTTATACAGGCTATGAATGGGGCTCTGCATATGACCTGATGGGCAAGGAATTCAATCCTGCTGACTATACCGGTGCTGGTTCTGCCGGCGAACTGGGTTCTGTACAGGCAGATAATGCTTCTAGTGTTATCTTCCTCACATTCGATATCCCTGCTGACCTTACACCTGGCAGATATGCTATCACCTTCAACGGTGATGTACAGGCTGTCAGAATTGACAATGCAGAAGTAGATGTTACCGAAGTAAATGGTTATATCGATGTTTTGCCGCCTGATGTAACAATTCAGACAATCGAGTACAGATACAATGTAGTTGGCAAGAGCAAGTTCTACTTCGCTCATGATACCAGAGCATTCGATATGAATGACCTGCTGTCTATGTCTACACTGAGAAGAAAAGAAGTTTATAGTGACGGTACTGAAAGCGACTGGACTATCGCCAATGAGTTTGATGGTGTTACCTTCGCACTCGAAGACGAATCCCTGACAAGCCCGAAGGCTGTTTACGACAGAGAAATTCTCAAAGTTGATGAAAATGGTATCGCAACAGTTGAATTCTCTGAAAGCGACCACAACGCTTACTTCAAGCAAACTCTCAAGTTCAAGATTGTAGATACAAACGTAGGCGACGATGTCAAGATTATCTTTGTAGATGAAAATGACAACGAAACAGACGCTGTAACAGGCAATGTTTATATCGGCGTTAAGGGTGATGCTTCTCTGAACGGCACTGTCAATGCAAATGATGCTGCAATCGTTCTGAAGTATGCTGCTGCCTTTGGTGCTGGCTTAGACCCTGTTCTCTTCTCTGAAGATGATGCAGAACTGGAAGCATTTGCTTACTTCCTTGCTGAAGTAACAGGTGAATCTGAAGACCATGGTGTTCATGATTCCAACGGCAATGTTCAGACAATTGCTGACCTGAATGCTGGTGACTCTGCATTCATTCTGAAGTATGCCGCACAGGCTGGTGCTGGTCTTGACCCCGACTGGTACGAAATCCTGCCCGAACCGCTGCCGAAGTACACCAAGGCAATTGGCCGTGCAAACGGTGGTGTCAACGACAAGAACTAATCTGTATTCTTTACAGATGCACACAAAGAACCTCTCTGAAAAGAGAGGTTCTTTTTTTGATGTGATTTTGGATTTGCTATGGAAGCAAAATAAAAAAACTCCGCAATTCGTTTTGCGGAGTTGTGGTTATTGTTCCTGTTCGGGCATGACGGCGCGGAGAATTTCATGATAGACAACAGAAGGGTGTGTCAGAATTTTATCTCCCAGCAGTCTGGCCTGATATTCGTCAGGCGTGAATAAGGTCAGTTCCAGAAGAATCAGTTCATGGTCAATGATTTTGACATGCAGGTGACAGCCTTGCGGAAGCGTTTCATAAGAGAGTTTGACCTGTTCTTCATTTTTGCGCCGTCTGACGGCAGTCTGTGCGATTTCTGTAATATGTTCGCGGTAGGATTTGCCAGCCAGATAATGCAGACGTTCAGCAGTATCAATGCCTTTTTCGGTCAGGAAGTAAAATTTCACGCCGTCTTTCTGCTGACAGGTGACAGCCCCGGTTTCTTCCATTGTCTGCAAAGCATCCTGAAATGCGAAATAATTGATAATGCCGCTTGTGACGGCGATATCATAAAGTAAATCAGCATCCAGCTCCTGAGCAGTTTTATGCATCATATAGCAAAGCAGAATATTAGCTGTTACGGGGTCAGTTACAGTGCGGTCAGCAAGTTCGGAAATCTTGTGTAAGTTTTCATCACGCATAAGAAACCTGCCTTTCCGGAAGTATCAGCAGAAATGCGGATAATCCAGCATATGTGAGAGTAGTGCGATATTGACAGCCGCTTCTACACAGGGGACTAGTTTCGGAAGAATGCACGATTCCGGTGCAGAAGCTGGGGCGAGAGTTTCGGTTTCCATGCTGGAGAGATTGACAGTCTGCTGTGCCTTTCCGACGGCAGCAGGCGGACGGAAAGCGGCTTTCAGAACAATCGGCATTCCGGAGGAAATACCGCCTAAGATACCGCCGTGATTGTTGGAAGCTGTTCTGATATGGCCGTGCTTGTCGACATAATAGCTGTCATTGCACTGACTGCCTGTCATTTCGGTAACATCAAAGCCAGCACCGAATTCCAGTCCGCGGATATTAGGCAGGGCGAACATCAACTGTGCAATCGTATTTTCCAGACCGTTGAAGACGGGCGAACCAATTCCGGCAGGAACATTTACAGCAACGCATTCGACAGCACCACCAAGCGTTTCACCGCCTTCGGCCGCGGCATAGATATCATCAAGCATCTTGTCACCCTGTGCGTTCTGAATCACAGGGAATTTTTTATATCTGACAGCGAGAATATCTTCTTTTGTGACAGAAACATGATTGAAAGTTCTGTCATGAATGCCGTGAACTTCTTCGATATGCGCACCTGTATAAATACCGCGCCGTTCCAGAATCTGTCCGCAGACAGCACCTGCAAAGCATAGGGGTGCTGTCATGGAATCAGAAACATGTCCGCCGTCGCGGATGTCGTTGAAGCCTTTATAGCGAAGTGTGCCGGTATAATCCGCATGTCCCGGACGAGGCAGGCGGTTGATTTGCGAGATATCCTGCGGCGGCACACTGGTATTCTGAATAAAGGCGCACAGGGGAGAACCAGTTGTCCGGTTGTTCAGTATGCCGGACATGACCTGATTCAGCACCGGACGGCCGTTTTCATCTGTGCTGTGACGCCCCATGAACTGCGAAATCTGATTTGTGTCGATATATTCACCAGGGGGTAAATTATCGATAGTAATGCCGATTGCAGGCCCTTGCGTTTCACCGAATACGGAAACAGAAATTCTGTTATTCCAGATAGATGCCATTGCATATTCCTCCTAGTTTCTGATAATCTTCAAAGAATGCCGGATAGGATTTCTCTACGCATTCTGCGCCCTGAATGATAACAGAGTCGGAAGCTCTGGAGGCAGCGACTGCGGCACACATAGCAATTCTGTGGTCGCCTGCGCTGTCTACTGTGCCCCCGTGCAGGGAAGCCGGATAAATTTCCAGCCCGTCAGGAAGAATTCTGACATTTCCACCGAGCGTGTTCAGCATATTGGCTGTTGTTTCCAGACGATTGCTCTCTTTGATGCAGAGTCTCTGTGCGTTGCAGATGATAGTCGGCTTACTGCTGAATGTTGCCAGAACTGCCAGAATGGGAACTAAGTCCGGAATATCTTTTGCATCAATCAGGAATTTTTCCTGATTTTCATTTTTTTGATAACAGATTTTTTCAATCAGTTCGATAATTTTCCGGTCGCCCTGTACAGATTTTTCAGGAATGTTTTCCAAAGCAATCTGATTGCCGATAGCGTTGGCAACATAAAAGAAAGCAGCCTGTGAAAAATCGCCTTCTACATGGTGATTTTTTGCATGATAATGCTGATTGCCGAAAATATGCCAGCCGTTGACAAGTTCTTTTGTGCAGATTCCAAACTTTTCCATACAGTCAACAGTCATTTCGGCATAGGGTCTGGATTCCAGAGAGGAAGTCAGAAAAATTTCGGAATCTTCCCGGAGAAGCGGAAGAGCTAACAGCAGTCCGGTGACAAACTGGGAGGAGATATCGCCTTCCAGCTCGAATTTACCGCTCCGGAGCTGTCCGCTGATGGTGAAAGGCATGGTGTTCTGATAATTGTGAAAGTCAATGCCTTTTTTAGTGAGTTCCCGGAGATAGGGCGTAATCGGACGCTGAGGGAGTCTGCCTTGTCCTGTAAAGGTGGTTTCCACGCCCAGTGCTGCCGCTACCGGTATCAGAAAACGAAGCGTAGAACCGCTTTCACAACAGTCCGCCAGAGCCGTTTTCGGGCGCGTGGTAATGCCTGTCACCAGAACAGTATCATCATGGATTTCAAATCCTGCACCGAGTGCTTTCATGACGGAAATAGTTGCTTCAATATCTTTGGAAAAGCTGATGCCGGAAATTTCAGAAGTTCCCTTGCTCAGAGCCGCACAGATAAGCATTCTGTGCGCCATGCTCTTAGAAGACGGGATGCGGACTGTTCCCATTAATTTATGGGGCTGAATTTGTATATTCATGTAAGTATCCTTTCAGGTCAGGCAGAAATAAAATGATTCCGGAAATCTGGAAGGGAATCACAGCGGATGTTGGCAGTTCCGACCGGGTCACATACGATATAACGGAGTTTCGCTCCTGCGCGTTTCTTATCGTTTCCGCAGAGAGGAAGCAGGTCTTCCAGCGGTGCGGGCACGTCAGAAGGGAGATGATATCGCTCTACGCAGGATTTGAGCGTTTCATAATCCTGTGCAGAATTGGAATATTTCGTCATCAGGCACATGCCAGCCGCTACCGCACAGCCGTGTGTATAAGTTTCATAATGATAATAGGCTTCAATGGCATGTCCCAGTGTATGGCCAAAATTCAGAATCATGCGGAGACCGGTATCAAGTTCATCTTCGGCAACGACATCACGCTTGATGCTGATGCAGACCGGAATGATTTCATCAAGATGTTCCTGAATATTGCTTAAGTCATAACTGCATAGTTTATGGAATAATTCTGCATTGGCAATCATGCCATATTTAATGACCTCGCCCATGCCGTCAATCAGGAAAGTTTCCGGCAGAGTGCTGAGAGTATTCGGGTCACAAAGGACGACAGAAGGCTGCTTGAATGCACCGACAAGATTTTTTCCTTCCGGCAGGTCAATTGCGGTTTTTCCTCCAACGGAAGAATCTACCTGCGCCAGCAGAGAAGTCGGTATCTGAACATAAGGAAGCCCCCGCAGAAATGTTGCCGCGGCAAAGCCTGTGATATCACCCACGACACCGCCACCGAGTGCAATCAGGCAGTCAGAACGGGTAATTTCATGCTGACACAAGAATGAATAAATATGCAGTAATGTTTCGGCATTTTTGGACATTTCGCCGTGCGGAAAGACAAACTTGGCTGTTCGGAATCCGTTGGCTTTCAGGGAAGTTTCCACGGTATCTGCATAATATTTATCTACATTGTCATCAGTAATAATCACACAGGTTTCTGCGGAGACGGTTTGTTTGATAATTTCCCCGCATTTCCGAAGAAGACCGCGTTCTACAAGAACATCATAAGCATCATTGACGGGTACATGAATTTTCTGCATAAGAACCTCCTGTTTTTTGTAATTTCTGGAAATAAAAAACCTTACTATTATATTATACTGAATTTTTGGGTATTCGTCAAGTAAAATCCTGTTATTATTTTTCAGAATTATGAAAAAATATGGAAAATTTCCGAATTTTGATGAAAAAATAAGAAACAGAGCATTGCCGGAGCAATACTCTGTAGGTTTATTTTTATAGTAACTGTTATCAGGCAGTTCTGAAATGATTCTGAGAGCCGTCACCGTAGAAGTACAGGTAACCCTGATTGAATACAGAAGGGTCAGCAAAATATAAATCCACAGCCGCCTTGACGTTGTTTGTGACCTTGCTTGTATAAGAAGTCAGATTTGCATAGGAAGAAGAACCGCTAAACTGATACTTCTGTGTGATAACACCGTAAATGGTATCCGGGAAGCTGGAAGAAGCCACACGGTTCATGATAACTTCTACCACTTTAGCTTTATTCTCGATAGAGATGACATCAGAGCCGGCTTCATGTGCTACGCAGTTGCAGAGCAGAACATATTCTTCATCTGTGATGCCGGATACAGTGGCTTCTGTTGTGGTTTCAATAACAGTGGCTTCTGTTTCCGGAACAGTAGTTTCAATGACTTCCGGGACGGAATATTCATCCCCGAAAATATTATCCAGATAGAGTTCAGATACATCTATGATTTCATCCGGATTGACAATGACTGCTTCTGTAGTGGTTTCAGTTGTTGTAATGACAGGTTCTGTCGTAGTGGTAGTAGTTGTTGTTGTCGTGGTGGTAGTTGTTGTAGTAGTTGTGGTTGTCGTTGCGGAAGTAGTTGTTGTGGCTTTTGTAGTAGCCTTTGTGGTAGCTTTAGTAGTAGCTTTTGCAGTTGTTGTTGTTTCCGAAGTGGTTGTAGTTTCCGGAACGGTAGTTGTTTCTTCTTCTGTATCAGAAGTTTCCTCTACTATTTCAGGAACGGAAACAGCAGTAGTTTCTGCTGTGGTAGTCGTTTCAGCAGCAGTTGTTGTTCTGGGCTTTGCTGTTGTGATATCAGCTACTGTATAAACAGTTTCGGAAGTAGTTTCCTCTGCCTTTGCGGTTGTTTCAGCAATAGTTGTTTCTGATGTTGTCTGAACAGCCGTTTCCAGAACTTTTGCGGTAGTTTCCGGAGCAGTCTGACGAACTGCCTTTGTGCTGACAGCAGTAGATTTTACGAAAATTCTGGCTGTAGAAGCACTGGTTGTTGTCTCTGTAGATGCTTCTGTTTCTGCGGGAGCAGTTTCAGCCGGAACAGTTTCTTCTGTGGTGTAGGTTGCTGCCGGAGTTTCCGTCTTTTCAGGTACAGCAGCAGTTTTAATGACGAGCTTCTTGTCAGTAGTCTTATCGCTGGCAGTTCTGTGATTTTCATCTGCCTGAACGGTCTTGTCAGAAGCTTCTGTAGCAGCTTGACGGGCTTTGCTTGCACTGATAGGCTGAGGATTTTCAGGTGTGCCTGCTGCGCTCTCATCCAGTGTAACGGTAGCGGCATCTGCGACTGCATAACCGCCGAATAAGCAGGATGCTAACATACCCATTGTGATTGCTGCGACTTTTGCCTTTTTCATCGACTCATTCCTTTCTGTTAATGGAAAATAGATTTCAAATATTTGTCTCTTTCTTTGAACCTACCATATCATAGCATATTTTCTTGCAATTGGCAAGCTTTTCAGAAGCGATTCTATAAAGTGGCCAAACTTTAAGCGGACAATCCGGGCAGCTATTGGCATGTTGCACATAAATTTTGTAAATTTTATGTGAATGCGTACACAAAAAATTCATATTTTCAGTGAAGATAATTACATTTTGATTACATTCAGAACAAAATAGTAACTCAATATCGGCAATCTGTTATAATTTTGGCATCCGGAATTGTTAAAAATAAACAATCCCCTGTCGAAGCGTGTCGAATCGAAGTCTGTCAACTTTTGGTGATTCTGCACAAACGAAATCGTATAAGTAACAGAGCACAGGCATCCTGTCGATTTCCTGAAAACAGAAATTTTTTTCCGGGATGCTTGACAGCTTTTCCGGATTATGGTATAATAAGGCAGTAAAACTGAATACTCTGCCACCGGGTGGAAATACGAATTGAAAACATTCGTCTGCATGTCGTTAGGTCTTTGAAGAAATGCAGAGGAATGTTTCTTTTTTGATATTTTTATATAGATGATATATAGAAATATACTATTATAATATAAAGGAGAAATCTGTATGCATTATTTTACAAAATCTGAAATTTTTCTCTGGAGCGGTTCGGTTCTGCTGATTCTGACAGCATTTTTCATATTTGACGGAACGGACTGGATGACACTGACAGCTTCCCTGATTGGCGCGACTTCTTTGATATTTGCCTCAAAAGGGAATCCTGTTGCCCAAATACTGATGATTGTTTTCAGTCTGTTATATGGGATAATTTCGCACAGTTTCGCGTATTACGGCGAGATGATAACTTATCTGGGCATGACCATGCCTATGGCCGTCATTACACTCATTTCATGGCTGAAACATCCCTATGAAGGCAATCAGTCCGAAGTGAAAATTCATCATATCCGGAAATCAGAAATGTTTCTGATAATGATTCTGACAGTTATCATCACGATTGTGTTTTACTTTATTCTGAGATATTTTCATACCGCAAATCTGATGCCAAGTACAATTTCCGTCACAACGAGTTTTTTGGCGGTCTGCCTGACATTTTTCCGAAGTCCTTACTATGCTGTGGCATATGCCATGAACGATATCATTCTGATTATCTTATGGGCACTGGCTTCACTGGAAAATTCCAGCTATATATCAGTTCTGGTATGTTTTGTCGTTTTTCTGGTGAATGATATCTACGGCTTCATCAACTGGAAGCACATGGAAAAACGGCAGAAACAGTCTGTATAAAAATTTTAAAAAAAAATCTGTAACGAATCCGCTTCGTCAAAGTCATATAAGCAGAAAGGAGGAAATACCGTGCACGATATTGAAACTCTGTATCAGGAATATTTCCATGATGTCTTTTTATATCTCTGCTCGCTCTCAAAAGATGCTTCTCTTGCGGAAGAACTGACACAAGAGACTTTTTTCAAAGCAATAAAAGCCGTGAAGCACTTCCGGAGTGACTGTGATGTCCGTGTCTGGCTCTGTCAGATTGCAAAGAATTTATTTTTGACACACTGCAAACGCTCCGGACGGTTTACCAGTGAGGAGATTCCCGAATCTGTAGCGGATACAGGCATTTCTATTGAAGATACTCTGGAAGATTCCCAGCAGGCTATGCAGATACATAAAATTCTGCATCAGATGGAAAATCCATATAAAGAAGTATTTACGCTCCGGATATTCGGCGAACTGTCTTTCAGGCAAATCGGCGAAATATTCAGCAAAAGCGAAAGCTGGGCACGGGTGACCTTTCACCGTGCGAAACTCAGAATCATTGATGAACTGGAGGAATTATCATGAAAAACAAGAAAAACTGTGATTTAATCAGAGATTTACTGCCTCTGTATGCCGACGGCGTTTGCAGTGAAGAAAGCCGTCAGGCGGTTGCCGAACATATCGCCGGCTGTCAGAAATGCCGTAATATGCTTGATAAAATGGGTCAGCATATCAGTATTTCAGCTGACAAGGACGTTTCCGCCGTGAAAGCCATCCGGAAGAAAATTCGCACCAGACAGATAATTATCATCACCGTTTCGGCTTTGGTTATCCTGAATCTGATTCCCTTGCTGATGCTGTTCCTGAATATGGACTGTACGATGAATTATGAAAAATACAATCTTGCCGAAAATATCCGGATTGAGGAAAATTCCGAGGGCTTATGGCTTGTCACAACAAACGAAGCGAATAATTATATCTTCTATCTCCCCACGCTCAGTGATGAAAACGGAAATCATTTCGGTTATGATGAAAGTTTTGATGCTGATAAGAAAATAGGTTACGGCATCACGCTCAAACAGAAGCGAATCACAGAAATTTCGCCGTTTATTCTTTCTTATTCTCAGGAACAATGGACAAAGCTGGCAGATATGGAAAACATTTCAGAGATTTTCTATTATGATGACAAAACTAATACAGAATATCTTCTCTGGAAAACAGAGTAATTCTGCCTAAAATCTGTACTCGAATTTTGTTTAAATTTAATATAGCACTGACAGTCAAAATATGCTATAATAAAACTGTATGTATTTTGACTTACATGTTATCATAAGGAGGATGTTATGAACAAATCTATCAAGAAAGCTGTCAGTGCGCTGCTTGCGCTGACTATGTGCGCTGCCGGAACAGGAATTCTCCCTGTTATTGCAGAAGATACAGATTCTAAAACTATCGAAGCACTGTCTCTTGGCACTTACGAAGTCGAAACTTTTGAAGGGGCAACTGTTTGGACTTCCATCTATGAAAACCAGCTCCCCGGCTATTCCGGCGAAGGCTTTGCCTATCTGACAGCCAGCCCGATTTACTTCAATGTCGAAGTAGAAGAAGAAGGCATGTATGAAATCAAATTCCGTGCGGCACAGATTCTCGGTGCGGGTGAATCCAGAATGCAGACTATCTCCATCAATGGTATTGATTATTCCTACAATATGCCGTATCTGACCGAATGGACAGATGTCAGCTTTGGTGTGTTCCGTCTGAAAGCCGGGGTGAATGAACTCGCACTCAAGCCGATTTATGGTTATGCAGCTTATGATACTATCACAATTGAGAAAGCTGTTTTCCCCGAACTCAAAGGAACAGGCGAAACCAGTGACCCGAATGCTACCCCGGAGGCAAAATCTCTGCTCAAATATCTGAATTCTGTTTACGGAAAGAATATTCTCTCCGGACAGCAGGAAATCTACGGCGGCGGTCATAATGTACAGACTTCCATCCGTTATGATGCGTCCACAGATACCTGTGTTGACGGCGACGGCAAGACTTATCAGATTGTAGAAGGCGATTATGGTACAGATGACCAGGGTAACAAATTCCCCTGGCATTGTGTGGATGAAAATGGTTTTGACTATACTTACAATACACAGAATCATAATTATGCATACAACGACTACGACCAGGAATGCCGTTATCTGTATGAACTGACAGGGCATTATCCGGCAATCAGAGGTTTCGACTTTAACTGCCATAACCCCGGATTCGCATGGGAAGACGGCGTTACCGAACGCATGATTGACTGGACTAAGAATAAAAACGGTATCTGCACAGCAAGCTGGCATGTGACTGTCCCGACTTCTATGGATGATTTTGAAGTTGATGAAGACGGCAATATCACAAAAATCTCCAACGACTGGCAGAAATTTACTTACGGTATTTCTACAGATTTCGTGACGGCTAACTGCATGGTGGAAGGTACAAAAGAATATTACTTCTTCCGTGAAGCTATGAGACTGCTTGCAGAACAGCTTCAGATTTTACAGGATGCCGGCGTTCCGGTGCTGTTCCGTCCGCTTCATGAAGCAGAAGGCAATCCCGGTCAGACAGCCGGCGACGGCAAGGGGGCATGGTTCTGGTGGTCAAAAGAAGGAACAGAAGTATATCATCAGCTCTGGAAACTCCTGTATACAACTCTGACTGAAGAATATGGTCTGCATAACATCATCTGGGAACAGAATCTTTATGCATGGTCAGAAGATTCAGCTCTCTGGTATACCGGTGATGAATGGGTAGATATTGTCGGCTTCGATAAATACAATACGCAGTACAACCGTCATGACGGCAACACAACAGGCCCTAACGAAGACGCAGAAAGCAAAATTTTCTGGTCACAGGTGGGCTATGTGGATAATAAGAAAATGGTTTCCATGCCGGAAAATGACTCCATTCCGAGCCTCGAAAATATGGAAATCGAAAACGCAAAATGGCTCTATTTCTGCACATGGTATGACGGCGAAGCAGGCGCACCGCAGTTTATTTCCGGCTCGGAATATCAGAATCCGGAAACACTCAAGACATTGTTCAACAGTGATTTCTGCATTACACTGGACGAGCTTCCGGCAGATTTATTCAGTGCTTCCGGAGAAGAACCCTCTACTGAAAAAACAACAGAAGCAGACGGCGATTTCAAATACGGCGACGTGGATGCAAGCGGAGAGGTTGACATTCTGGACGTTATCACGCTGAACAGAAACCTGCTCGGCAAGGAAGAAATTTCCGAAACCCAGCAGAAAGCAGCTGATGTCAATCTCAGCGGTATACCGGATGCTGCTGATGCTTTGATTATTATGAAATATATCGTAGGTGTAGTAACAGAACTCCCTGTAAAACAATAATTTTCATCAAATGCAAAAGCCCTGCCATAAAAAGCAGGGCTTTTCCTGATAAAAATCATTCGGAAATAAAACAAACCGCCCGGAAATCCGGGCGGTTTTAATTTTATGATATAAATCAATTATACACCATACTTAGCAGTAGCAACCGGAACACCAGGACCCATTGTGGAAGTCACTGTGCAGGACTTCAGATAAGTTCCCTTTGCAGCAGCCGGCTTTGCCTTAACAACTGCTTCCAGCAGAGTGGAAAGGTTTTCGTCAAGCTTTGCAGCACCGAAAGAAGCCTTGCCAATCGGGCAGTGAATGATGTTTGTCTTGTCCAGACGGTATTCAATCTTACCAGCCTTGGCATCGGTAACAGCCTTAGCTACATCGGGAGTAACTGTACCAGCCTTGGGATTCGGCATCAAGCCTCTCGGACCGAGCACACGACCCAGACGGCCGACCAGACCCATCATATCCGGAGATGCAACTACAACGTCAAATTCCATCCAGTTTTCTTTCTGAATCTTGTCTACTAAGTCCTGACCGCCAACATAGTCAGCACCGGCAGCCTTAGCAGCTTCATACTTGTCTTCTTTGCAGAATACACAAACTCTAACGTTTTTACCAGTACCGTTGGGCAGAACAACTGCACCACGAACCTGCTGGTCAGCATGACGGGAGTCAACACCTAAACGGATGTGTACTTCTACAGTTTCATCAAATTTTGCCTTGGCATTCTTGCAGACCAAATCCAGAGCTTCTGTGGACTCATAGAGCTTGTCAGCTTCAATTGCCTTACGGCTGTCAACATATTTCTTGCCGTGTTTCATAAATAAAATCCTCCTGATTAGTGGTGATACCGGACTGCTGAACCGCAAATCCGGCTAGCGGAAAGATATCAAATTTTCCTCCCACTTGATGATATTAAAACTCTGTTGAAATCAGTCTTTTACAACTACACCCATGGAACGTGCAGTACCAGCAATCATGCTCATAGCGGCTTCGATAGAACCAGCATTGAGGTCTTTCATCTTGGTTTCTGCAATAGTCTTAATCTGTTCCTTGGTGATGGTAGCAACTTTTGTCTTGTTCGGAACACCAGAACCGCTTTCAATACCGCAAGCCTTCTTGATGAGAACAGCAGCGGGCGGAGTCTTGGTGATGAAAGAGAAAGAACGGTCTGCATAAACAGTGATAACAACCGGAATAATCATGCCGATGTCGTTCTTGGTTCTTTCGTTGAATTCCTTGGTGAATGCCATAATATTGACACCGTGCTGACCCAGTGCAGGACCAACCGGCGGAGCAGGTGTTGCTTTACCTGCGGCGATTTGCAGCTTGATATAGCCTGTTACTTTCTGTGCCATAATAAATTGAACCTCCAAATTTGTGGTAAAGGCGGGCTTGGAAAGCCCTCCCACTGTGAAAGCATTTTCCGCTTTCAGGATTTTCTTCTTGAATTAATCATCAAGCTTGACAGCCTGATGCAGTGCAATGGTGGTAGGCGTTTCGCGTCCGAACATGCTGACGAGCACTTCGACCAGTTCGTTTTCAAGGTCGATATTCTTTACAACGCCCGTGAAGCCATCCATATTTGTACCTGTTACACGGATAGTATCGCCGACTTTGTAGTTTACTTCAATAGTCGGTTTGGAATTGATGCCCATAGCGGCGACTTCCTTGTCAGACAGGGGAGTCGGCTTTGAACCAGGGCCGACAAATCCGGTGACACCGCGCGTGTTGCGCACGACAGCCCAGGAATCGTCAGTGTAAATCATTTTCACGAGGACATAGCCCGGGAAAACTTTCCGTTCAAATTCCTTTTTCTTTCCGTCAACAATTTCGGTAACATGTTCTGTCGGGACTTGAATTTCCTGAATCTGTTCATGCAGTTTGCGGTTTTCGACAACTTTTTCGATATTCTGGACAACTTTGTTTTCGTATCCGGAATAGGTATGGATAACATACCATTTTGCAGTCTGAGACATGACAAGACCTCCCTTTCAGACATGTTTTAGGAATTCTGACCCAGATTCAGCAGGAACTTCATCAGTTCGAGCAGACCTGTGTCGAGCAGTCCGACAAAAAGGCTGGAAATGACGATTGTACCGAGTACAATGCCGGAATTAATCATGACAGTATCTTTGGTAGGCCATGTAACCATTTTGAACTCACGTTTCAGGTCAGCAAACCATTTTCCGACACCGCCGGATTTCTTCTCATCTTTTTTGTCTTTTTTATCAGACTTATCTGCTTTGGCTTTTTTATCTTTTTTGGTTTCTTTTTCTTCAGAAACTTCGGTCAGAGCGTCTTTTTCTTTTTTCGCCATGCGCTGTACCCTCCGTTACTTCGTTTCTTTATGCAGTGTGTGCTTGCGGCAGAACTTGCAGTGTTTGTTCATTTCGAGACGGTCGGGGTCGTTCTTCTTGTTCTTCTTGGTCACATAGTTGCGACGCTTGCATTCAGTGCAAGCCAGTGTTACTTTCACTCTCATGTTTCGGCACCTCCTGATAGAATAGCTTTTATCCGACTTATCCGGACGAGTTTTAGCTTTTTGCCTCCCTCAATTGACAGAGATAAAAAAAGCACATAAAAAATACCCCTGCAAAGAGGTATTTTTATTATAGCATATTGATTTTTATTTGTCAAGTGGTTTTCGGGATTTTTTTGCACAAATTATGAAAATGCTTCTCATATTCCGCCGCCCTGTGCCAGACTGGAATAGTAATTGCTCAAAGACTGTGCCGATTTTGAGATAAGCTGATTTGCCTGTGCAATTCTTGCTGTATTGGCATAGATGCCCTTGGAAGCCTCATCCGCGGCGAGCCGTGCAAGGTTTACTGCCTGCTGGAGCTGTTCGGTCTGACCGGATTCCGAAAGCTGTTCTGCTGTCCGCAGATAGGCAATGCTCCGGATAGCGTGCAGTTCATCTGTGAAGATGCCCTCTGCCTGGATATTCTCGACAAGCTGGGAATATTTCTGGTCTGTGAGGAGTTTTTTGGCATTCCGCAGTGTCTGGAAATCCGGTACTTCGGAGCTTTCCTCCCATGAATCCGCAAGAAGCTTGTCCATTGGAATATCCAGCATCCCGGATAAATATTCCAGTGTTTTCATAGAAGGTGTAGCATTTCCGCTTTCAATCAGGCTGAGCATATTACGGGTGATGAAATCTCCAGCGACTTCACTTTGTGTCATTTTTTTAGAAAGTCTGGCTGTTTTGAGTCTTTTACCTAATTCTGCATTGTCCATGAAATCAGTCCTTTCATGATAATTTCTCTTTCATGTAAATCATGTTTACGATTGTTTTTTTATATCATAACACAAATCCGGAAAAAATGCAAGAGTTTTTTGTAAATTTTTCAGAAAAAATACTTGACAAAATGCAAAAACTGTGCTATGATAAGTTCAGTAAATAAAATTTACATGAAAGAGGGGAATTTCTATGCAGGCATGGTGGGAAAGTTTAACCCAGATTCTAAGAATATTATATTGTATTGCGATACCGTCAACGTTGGTTCTGCTCTTGCAGATGCTTCTTGCCATGATGGGCGGTCATCATGATGCAGGGGTGGAATTTTCAGATACTTCCGGCATTGATGATTTGAATTTAGACCTTGATGGTGATGGTATTCCGGATATTGATGCACCAGATATTCATATTGGCTCGGACGGAAGCAATCCGGCAGATTTCGGAACGCTGAAATTATTGTCCTTGCAGACGATTGTCACATTTCTGGCAGTTTTCGGATGGGTATCTATTATCTGTATCAGTTCCGGAATGACAAATGCTGTCGGCATGGTGATTGGTGCAGTCTGCGGATTGGTTATGATGCTGGTTGTCGCCAAAATGGTGCAGGCAACAGCAAAGCTCGCTGAAAACGGAACACTCAATCTGAAAAATGCCATCGGAGAAAATGCGACTGTCTACATTCCGATTCCACCGAAAAATCAGGGTACAGGCAAAGTCACAATGCAGGTGCAGGGGAGATTCTGCGAACTGGATGCTGTTAATGCTGGTGATGAACCAATCCACACTGGCGCACAGGTGCTCGTTTCGGATGTCGTAGGAGACACGCTTGTCGTTGAGGAATGCTGATATGATTTACAGGAATTGGTGAATGTATCATGAAAGAGTATAAACTTGTTTTGGCATATTTGGGAATCGGAAACAAAGAAAAGGTGAATATTGGTTTTAGGGCAAAGCTGGGTATCGGTCATCAGCCCAACAGGCGGAACGTGGAAATGATGATGCAGGAAATGAATCAGAAAGGTTGGGAAGTGGTCAGTGTTGTGCCAACAGATATGTTTGCTACAAATGGCGAAGTACTTATCACATTTGAACGTAAGGTGAACGAATGAAACTGTTTTCTGCAATTTTAAGGGGGTTAGGTTTTGTTCTGCTTAGTTTTTTAGCATTCTGGTATTGCTGGATGACAAGGCGAGAAATAAAACAGCCTGTTGCAAGAAACAGCCATTGGACAGGAATTCTGTTTGCAGGTATGGCATTATTTTTCGGGGGCATCTGGTATCTGGGCATGATATTGAAATCTCTGTTTCAGTGAGGTGAACGGACATGAAAACACGCAGAAAAACCCATCCGGTTGTGAAAGTTTTATCGTTGCTGATACCCATCTTATTGATAGCTTTGTTTGTAGTATTAAGAGATATTGCCGGATTCCGGGTCGGTTCAGATACGGATTTCGGCGCAGTCTACAAGATGAACTATCAGGGACAGACATGTTATCACTGGTATATTTTCAACGAAGACGGAACAGTCAGAGATGATGATTTTACCACTGCTGAACCATATATCTGGCAGGACGGAAACAGAGTTTCTCTCATCTTGCAGGAACATGAGGGGCTGGACTATAAAACATTGTACTTTCAGAATGCAGAATTTCTGAATTATTATCTTGATAATGAAGAATTTGATACAGTTCCGCAGGAAGTACCGGAAATTTCCAGAAAACTGAAACTGAAATCTCAGAAAGTTGAAAAAATAACATCTGGTTCAGAGTATGTAAAGCTATACCGGCTGACTGTTCCGGAAGTACAGGAGGATTTGTATCTATGGGCAGTCAATGATGCATGGGACGAAGAAATATGGAGTGATATCAGCAAAACAAAGCCGGAAGTCATTTCGGAAAATGATGAAATCAGGCTGTTTTATACAGAACGGGACGAAAATCAGGAATCTTTGAGGATATTCAATCCGCAGGAAAGCTGGTGTTCTCATGATTATCATACAGAAGAAAACAGAACTGTTTTTATCGAACAGGCATTTGAAGATTTCAATTTCTATCAGATAAGTTATGAAAATCAGCTTGCACACACAGAACATTTTGTGAATCAGACTGCATGTGAAAAAATCTGCTCTATAGATGATGCTTATTTCCGGGCGAAGAATGAAGTCAAGATTCCTTATTCTGAAGCAACATTCCGTTCTGATTTTGTTATCGGCAGTGACGAAGTAGTGTTCCGGTTTTGGGAAGTGACTTTCTCGCAGATGGATAATCCGGACGGCGAAATGCAGACAGTCTATCTCGATGGAGATGGAAAAACAGTTCTGATTCTGGACGGAAAGCCATATAAAGCATAAGGAGTGAAATTTTTATGAGAAGTCATGATGAAAGAGATATGCTGGTGAGCAGAGGAAGGGGCGGCGGCATACCTTTTCCTGTACAGATTTTACAGATACTTGCATTCATTGTGATGATAACAGATGCTCGGATTCTGGGAGCAGTTATCTGCATTCCGACAGGAATTCTGATGCTCAGTCAGTGCCATAAATCAAAAATAGAAAATCCTGAAGAAGGACAAACTGAACAATATGACCCGGTTGGTGTGGTCGGCGGTATCGGAATGCTGTTCTTTGGTATCTGCATCATACTGAATTATTTCTTCACATAAAGGGGCAGTTATGGGAATTGTAAGTTTTCTGATTCCGATAGGGATGATTCTGTTCGGATTGGCAATGCTGTATGTTTCTTTCAGCTATCCGGGGCGTTTTGGCAGTCTTACTAATATGAATCACACGGGGCTGTTAGATACTGTGATTCTTGGGGGAGGATGCCTTCTGCTGGGGGCAGTGAATCTTCTGTATCATATTCCGAAACAGATTGTGATAGCAGGAACGCTGTTTCTGATTGGGGTTATGTTATTCAGGCACTGTTCTCTTGCAAAAGAACAGGAAAAAACAATTGATACTGCTAACATGAATTGGACACTTTCAATGATTGGCGGGATAGTTTCCGTTCTGTTAGGTATCTGTAATATCATTAACTATATTTTTTAAGTAAGGAGAATAATTATGGAAAACTTTGGAGTATTGCTTGTGATTTGTGTTATCGTAGTGATTTTGTTCGCTACCTTGATTGCGATTCTGTCACGCTACAGAAAATGCCCGTCTGATAAGATTCTGGTTATCTACGGTAAAGTCGGTACAGATGAATTCGGTCAGCCAAGAAGTGCCAAGTGTATCCACGGCGGCGCGGCATTTATCGTTCCGGTGATTCAGTCTTATCAGTATCTGGATTTGACCCCGATTTCTATGAACGTTGATTTGAAAAATGCCCTCTCAAAACAGAACATCAGAATCAATGTTCCGTCCAGATTTACAGTTGGTATTTCTACCGAACCGGGAGTTATGCAGAATGCCGCAGAACGTCTGCTCGGTCTGAAACTGATTGAAATTCAGGAACTCGCAAGAGATATTATTTTCGGCCAGTTAAGATTGATTATCGCGACTATGGATATTGAGGAAATCAACGCCGACAGAGATAAGTTTCTGGTTGCCATTTCCAAGAACGTGGAAATCGAACTGAAAAAAATCGGTCTGAGATTAATCAACGTCAATGTAACAGATATTACAGATGAATCCGGTTACTTAGAGGCACTCGGTAAGGAAGCCGCTGCAAAGGCTGTCAATGATGCGAAAAAGAGCGTTGCTGAAAAGAACCGCGATGGTGAAATCGGTCAGGCAAACGCACAGCAGGAACAGCGTGTACAGGTATCCGCTGCAAATGCTGCCGCTATTGAAGGTGAAAACAGAGCAAAAGTTGCAGTGGCACAGTCCGAAGCTGTCCGCCGTGAACGTGAGGCAGAAGCCCTCCGTCAGGCAACTGCTGCCGAAGCAGTACAGTCCGCTAAAGCAAAACAGGAAGCTTATGCTGCTCAGCAGGAAGCTGAAATGACCCGTGCGGAACTCGAAAAGGCTACCCAGAAAGCAGACGTTATCGTCAAGGCTGAAATCGCTAAGGAACAGGCCGAAATCGCCGCCGAAGCTGAAGCCGAAGTCACCAGAAGAAAAGCTCGTGGTGAAGCAGATGCTATCTTTGCCAGAATGGAAGCCGAAGCAAAAGGTCAGCAGGAAATTCTGACCCGTCAGGCAGAAGGTATGAAGAAGATTGTCGAAGCTGCCGGCGGTGATGCCAATGCCGCAGTCAAACTCCTGATTGCTGAAAAGATTGAAGATTTGGTATCTATTCAAGTCGAAGCTATCAAGAATATCAAAATTGATAAGATTACTGTCTGGGATTCCGGCAAGGGCGCAGACGGAAAGACTTCTACAGCAGATTTCATTTCCGGCATGATGCAGTCTGTACCGCCTCTGAATGAATTATTCAAACAGGCAGGTATGGAACTTCCTGACCTGTTAGGCAAAGAACATCCGGAAGAAACGGCTGAAATTCCGACTGTTTCTGCCGAAGTTGTCGAAGAGGAAGAAGAAACTCCGGAAGAAGAAGTTTCCAAACAGGAAGAAAACATTCAGGAAGTATTCAGAAGCGTGAAGCAACAGCCGGAAGAAAAAAAGCCGGAATCCGGCATTGATTACAGTATTCTTCCGAAAGATGATGCTATTAATTTAGAGGATTTGACATAACATAAGGATAATGCGTCATGAAAAGCAAAAAAGATAAGGTGTTAAAGGCGGAACATTAAGCTTTATTGCCTTTATGATGCTGGGGATTATTTATTATCTCAGAGATAAGTATCAGTAAGAAAATCAGAATGCCCGAATGTGTAAGTTCGGGCATTTTGTTTATCTGTTTGCATTATTTGCTTCCGTATCCGAAAATTAGAAACAGCAGAATCCGGATGATGAACCATGCCACAGGTACATAAACCACCAGCCCGGCAATGCTCCAGAGTATCAGCAGAAACAAGTCTTTCCGGCTTTTCTGTTCACGCAGATGCACTGTCTGTTCTTTGATTCTGTACGGACAAAGAAATAATAATATCACATAGCCCAGAGCTAATATTTTTTCCATGAAAACTTCACTCCTTTGTTTTTATTTTATGATAGCACAAAGCAGGAAGATTGTCCAGTTCTTTTTACAGAGCTCAAAGCATAAGATAAATAAAATTCACCAAAATTTATGGAATTCAGGACTTCCTGCCCTTGACAAAATCTGAAAAATATGCTATGATAGTACAGACATTGACTGCGGAAAAAACAGTCATTCATGGGATAAAATAATAAAATGCCCATGTGAGTTGCAATAATGCAAAAAGGAGTTGTATAGATATGGCAAAAATCAAAGTCGCTGTATTATTCGGCGGTGCATCAAGCGAACATGATATTTCATTGAAATCCGCAACGCATATCATCAATAATATCCCCCGTGAGAAATATGATGTTGTATGCATCGGCATTACCAAAAAGGGAAGATGGCTTTATTATCCCGGCGATGTATCTGCAATTGCTTCCGGTGACTGGGAAAAAGACCCCGACTGTACATCAGCAGTATTATCTCCCGACACGATTCACAAAGGCTTTCTCGTGAGTGACAACGGAAAAGTAACTGTCAAGAAAATTGATGTTGTCTTTCCGGTGCTCCATGGCAAAAACGGCGAAGACGGCACAATTCAGGGACTCCTCGATTTAGCAAAGATTCCTTATGTCGGATGTGGCCTGCTGGCATCCGCTGCCTGCATGGATAAGGCAATGGCACATACTATTCTGGAATATCACGGTGTGCATATGGCAAAATGGGAACAGATTTTTCAGAGAGAAATGAAACATCTCGAAGAAAAATGCCGTGCCATTGCCGAAAAATTAGGCTATCCGCTGTTTATTAAGCCTGCAAATGCCGGTTCTTCCATTGGCGTCAGCCGTGCCGGAAATGAAGCAGAACTTATCGAAGGTGTAAAAAATGCATTTATTCATGATGATAAAGTCATTATCGAAGAATGTATTGTCGGCAGAGAACTGGAAACTGCCGTGTTCGGTTATGATGCACCGTTTGCCTCGACAGTAGGCGAAATTGCCGCCTGCAATGAGTTCTATGATTTTGATGCAAAATATATCCTGAGTGATTCCAAGCTGACAATTCCCGCAAATCTGCCTGTTGAAAAAATCAGAGAAATTCAGGCAATTGCAGTCAAGGCCTATATGGCTATCGGATGCTGTGGTGTTTCCAGAGTCGATTTCTTCCTGAAAGAAGACGGCGAAGTTATCCTGAACGAAATCAATACTATGCCCGGCTTCACATCTATCAGCATGTATCCAAAGCTGATGGAATACATGGGCATGAGCCCGTCTTATCTGGCTGATAAGATGATTGAACAGGCTATGACAACAGAAAGAACCTGCTGACATCAGAAAGGTGAAGAATTATGAATCATGATGCAATTGGTGTATTTGATTCCGGTCTTGGCGGACTGACAGCAGTCAAGGCACTGAACGAGATACTTCCGAATGAAAATATTATCTTTTTCGGAGATACTGCAAGAGTCCCCTACGGAACACGAAGCCGTCAGACGATTCTGCGCTATACAAAAGAAGATGTGGCATTTCTGCGCCGTCATCCGGTCAAGATGATTATTGCCGCCTGCGGAACGGTCAGTTCCATGCTGGGCGCAGATTCTCCTGTAGAGGATATTCCTTTTACTGGTGTAGTATATCCGGCGGCGAAACGTGCAGCAGAAGTCACCAAAAACGGAAAAGTTGGTGTCATCGGTACACCAGCGACGATTCAGAGCAGCAGTTATGAAACAGCTCTGCATAACATCAACTCTGGAATCGACGTGACAGCAATGCCCTGTCCGCTTCTGGTGCATCTGGTAGAATACGGCTACACGGACAGAAACAATCAGATTACAAGGCTTGCCACGGAAGAATATCTGACTCCCATCCGGAACGCCGGAGTGGATACGCTGATTATGGGCTGTACACATTATCCGATTATTAAAGATATTATTGCTGATATTATGGGAGAAGAAGTCACACTGCTTTCTGCCGGAGAAGAAGCCGCACGGTATGCGAAAATCTGCCTTGAAGAACAGGACTTGCTGACAGACAGTACCCAGCCGGGACATAATATTTATTATGTCAGTGACAGTGTTTCCAGTTTCCGTGAGAATGCAAAGAATTTCCTTGCCGATGCCGCACACGGACAGGTTTTCAGCAGTCGGATTTGAAAAAGAGGTGGCTGTTTGTTGAACGAAGAATTGAAAAATCAGTGGGCAATGACTCTGAAAAGCATTCAGTATGATGAGAATGAAAAAACAGAGACCACTTTAAATACAGAAATTTTATACTATATTGACAAGAACGGCGAACGCGTGATTTCTTATGAAGAATCAGAAACGACAGGCATGGAAGGTTCTGACATGCAGTTGAGAATTTCGCCGGATAATATGATTTCTATTATCAGAACGGGAACGTATCAGACACATCTGGTCGTACAGCCCGGAAGAAAGCATTTCTGCCATTATGAGACCCCTTTTGGAGATTTTGCAGTAGGTATCTCTGCACGGTTCGTCAGAAACAAACTGACGGATGAAGGCGGTTCGCTCCGTCTGCGTTATACAGTAGATGCCAATTCGACATTGCTGTCTGATAATGAAATCTGGATTGATATCAAGAAATACAGGAGTTGACAAGTTATGATAAATATGATGAAAGCAGCGCAGGAACAGCTTCGCGAAATGCTTATGCAGGCAATGGGTACACTTGTATCAGAAGGAAAAATTCCTGCTGAAGCACTGCCGGCATTTAGAATTGAAGTCCCGGCAGATAAGACACACGGTGATTTTTCATCTAATATTGCAATGGCATCTGCAAAAGCTCTGCATATGCCCCCTAGAAAAATTGCCGAACTGCTGATTGAAGCCTTTTATTTTCAGGGGTCTTATTTCGAGAGAGCCGAAACCGCAGGACCTGGCTTTCTGAATTTTTTCTTGCAGAAGAACTGGTTTTCCGATACCGTTCAGGCAATTTTGAACGAGAAAGAAGAATATGGCAAATCCGAAGACGGCAAGGGCAAAAAAGCACTTGTGGAATTCGTTTCTGCCAATCCGACAGGACCTATGCATGTCGGCAATGCAAGAGGTGCGGCACTTGGTGACGGTATCGCTTCTTTGCTGGAATGGACTGGCTGGCATACCGAACGGGAATTCTATATCAATGATGCCGGAAATCAAATTGAAAAATTTGCCACTTCTCTGGAAGTGCGCTATCTCCAGAAATGCGGAAAAGATATCGAAATGCCGGAAGATGCCTATCACGGTGCAGATATTACCGCTCATGCAGAAAATTTCTATGCCGAAAATGGTGACAAGTTCGCTGATACTGACAGCAAATCCCGCCGTGATGCGCTGGTTGCATTTGCACTTCCGCAGAATATCGCCGGTCTGGAACGTGATTTGAAAAGCTATCGCGTTGAATATGATAACTGGTTCAGTGAAAGCACACTGCATCAGAACGGCGCAGTGATGGATATTGTGAAAAAGCTGACCGATAAGGGCTACACTTACGAACAGGAAGGTGCAGTCTGGTTCAAAGCCGAACAGTTCGGCGCAGATAAGGACTTTGTACTTGTCAGAGCCAACGGCATTCCGACCTATATCGTTCCGGATATTGCCTATCACTGTGATAAGCTCGTCACCAGAAATTTTGACAAGGCTATCAACGTTCTGGGCGCAGACCATCACGGCTATGTCCCCAGACTGAAAGCTGCCCTGAAAGCACTGGATGTCGATACCGACAAACTGGATGTTGTTCTGATGCAGATGGTTATTCTGTTGAGAAACGGCGAAGTTGCAAAGCTTTCCAAAAGAAGCGGAAAGGCTATCGGACTGGTGACGCTTCTGGAAGATATTCCGCTGGATGCGGCAAGATTTTTCTTCAATATGCGCGAAGCCAATTCTCATTTTGAATTTGATTTGGATTTGGCTGTAGAAAAGACTTCGCAGAATCCTGTTTACTATGTTCAGTATGCTCATGCAAGAATTTGCAGCATCCTGAGAACATTGCAGGAAGAAGGGCTTTATCAGGAGGGCACATCCCTGAAAGACCTGCCTGCACCGGAAACACAGCAGGAAATCGAACTTATCCGTCATCTGGCAGCATTCCCGGCTGAAATTTCCGCAGCGGCAAAAATCTATGACCCGTCCAGAATTACAAAATATGCGCTGGAACTTGCAAATCTGTATCATAAATTTTATGATGCCTGCTCGGTTAAGAATGCTGAAACACCGGAACTGCGCGAATTCAGAACTGACCTTTGCCGTGCCGCCGGACAGGTATTAAGAAATGCTATGGCAATTCTGAAGATTGACTGCCCTGAAAAAATGTAAATTTCTCCCTGAAAAATGACAAAACGGTAACAGAAACAAATAAATTTTGTGACGAATATACAAACAAGTTGGAAAAAATTCGCCGTTTTCACGAAAATAAATAAAAAATTAACACTATGTTCATACTATGTTCATAACTGTATGTTACAATTTGTAATATGTAAAGAACGCACTAAAAATATGCTGGTAACTACAGATAAAATTGGTAATTTTTTGAAAACAGAAAGGAAGTCAGCTTATGTCAAACAGATTGTTTCAGGGACTCGTCCACCAGATGCGCGATACTATGGATGCTACTATCGGCGTAGTAGACGAAAATGCAACGATTATTGCTTGCAGTGATTTGGCTAAAGTCGGTACAACAAACGAATTCGTTTCTCTCGATTTAAGCGATACCCATGATATTTTCATCCGCGACGGTTATACCTACAAGCCGTTCGGCACACGCTCCAAGCCGGATTATGCTGTATTTGTAGAGGGCACAGATGATACTGCTGCAAAATATGCAAGCATCCTGTCAATTACTCTCTCTAATATCAAACAGTATTATGACGAAAAATATGACAGAAATAATTTTATCAAAAATGTTGTGCTGGATAACGTGCTTCCCGGCGATATCGTGATTAAGGCACGCGAACTGCATTTTAATGCCGAAATCAGCAGAGTCGTGCTGTTAATCCGGATTGTTTCTTCTAATGATATTTCTGCTTATGATGTCATTCAGAATCTGTTTCCGGACAAGAACAAGGATTTCGTGTTCAATATTACAGAATCAGATATTGTGCTTGTCAAGGAAATTAAAAGCAGTGTCGATTCCAAAGACCTCGAAAAGCTGGCACGTTCCATTGCAGATACACTCAGCAGTGAGTTCTATACCAGAGTGAATGTCGGCATCGGTACGGCTGTCACTACGGTGAAAGACCTCGCCCGTTCTTTCAAGGAAGCACAGACAGCCCTCGAAGTCGGAAAGGTATTCGATACAGATAAGATTATTGTCAGCTATGATAATCTGGGGATTGCCCGTCTGATTTATCATCTGCCGACAACCCTCTGTGAAACGTTCCTGCATGAAGTATTCAAGCGCGGAAGTATTGAATCTCTTGACCATGAAACCCTGTTTACAATCCAGAGATTTTTTGAAAATAATCTCAACGTTTCAGAAACTTCCCGAAAATTATTTGTTCACAGAAATACTCTCGTATACAGACTGGAAAAAATCAAGAAGCTGACAGGCCTCGACCTGAGAGAATTTGACCATGCAATCATTTTCAAGATTGCACTGATGGTTAAGAAGTATCTTCAGGCAAATCCGACAAAATTCTGATTTTTCCCCGAAAATGCGTTTCTTTGCCTGATATCTGCGGCTTTGAAAAGCGGCGGCTGTCAGGCATGAATTTTGCCCTGAAATGCATCACAAGAAAGGGTGTTATTAGAGGATTTATGGTAGAATTAAACGACGTTTCCGTGACCTACTCCAGCGGTGTGGATGCTCTGGAACATGTCAGCCTGAAAATCAATGACGGGGATTTTGCCTTTGTGGTCGGGGCATCCGGTGCAGGCAAAAGTACTCTGATTAAGCTTCTGCTGAAAGAAATTGATGCTACCAGCGGAACAGTCACTGTCAACGGCTATCAGCTCAATAGGCTGAAAAAAAAGAAAATACCGGAACTGCGCCGGACTATCGGCATTGTCTTTCAGGATTTCCGGCTGATTTCTTCTATGACGGTCTATGAGAATATCGCTTTTGTACTGAGAGTTATCGATTCACCGAAAAAGCTTATCAGAAAACGCGTTCCGTATGTGATGGGGCTGGTTGGCTTGCAGGATAAGGCGAATGCTTACCCCAATGAACTTTCCGGCGGTGAAATGCAGAGAGTCGCAATTGCAAGGGCACTGGTGAATGACCCGGGGCTGATTATTGCAGATGAGCCTACCGGAAACATTGACCCGGAACTTTCCTATGAAATTGTAGATTTGCTGAAAACTATCAACATGCAGGGAACAACGGTTCTGATGGTTACGCACGAACATGAGCTTGTCAGAAGGTTCGGAGGCAGAATCATCAATATCTCAGCCGGACAGGTTGTCTTTGATGAAATTGTGGAGGGAACTGACTATGAAGCCTAGCAGTGTGCACTATCTGATAGAACAGGGGATTGAAAATCTCTGGAAAAACCGCATGATGTCTTTTGCTTCGTTCTGCGTGCTGCTGGTATCTCTGCTTCTGGTGGGGAGTTCTGTGCTGGCATATCAGAATATCAGTTCCATGGTCGGCGGTGTGGAGTCGCAGAATGAAATTATTGTCTATATGAATGACGGCACAGATGCCGAATTTTTAAACGAAATCGGCAATCAGATACTAAATCTGCCGAATATTGCAGATGTGCAGTTTTATTCCAAAGAGGAAGAATATCTTGCTCTGAAAGAACGCATGGCGGAATATGATGTATTATTTGATGCACTCGGTGATGATAATCCTTTAGTGGATTCTTTCCGGGTGAAAGTGCAGGATATTTCCCAGATGAGCAGGACAATTTCGCAGATTCAGCAGTTGGATAATATTTTAAAAATCAATGCGCCTTATGAATTTGTCAGTTTTCTGACACAGCTCAGAAGTATTCTGACATGGGTGATGTGTGCGCTGATTGGCGCAATGGTGATAGTTTCCATGGTGATTATCTCCAACACAACCCGCACAAGCGTCTATTCCCGGCGCGAGGAAATCCACATCATGAAATATGTCGGCGCAACAGACGCCTTTATCCGGTTTCCGTTTTTTATCGAAGGCATGATTACCGGCTTCTTAGCCGGATGCGGTGCGCTGGTGATTACTTGGTTCGCTTATGATGCGCTTGTCAGAGTCGTAGAAAATCAGGTAACTCTGCTGAATATTATCGGCATTGGCAGTATCATTCATTTTGATGCCGTTTATTTGTATGCAGCAGCGGCCTATCTGCTGGGCGGTGCGCTTATCGGTGCGCTTGGCAGTGCGTTCAGTGTCAGAAGATATATCAACGTCTGACTGGATAATTCTAAATTCACAAAGGAGTGTGACGGTTCTGCATTTGCAGAATCCTTGATTTATGAATATGTTGACATGGAAAAAAGTTTCTGCTGTTCTGATGGCAGTCATTACATGCGGTACATTTCTGCTGACTCAGCCTGTCGGCTGGAATCAACCCGAAACCGAAGTACAGGCTGCTGTTACTATCGCAGAGCTGGAAGCCAAAAAACAGGAAAATAACAAGAAAATTCAGGAATATGAAAATAAACTGGCACAGTTTTCAGAAAACCAAAAACAGGCTGAAGCTTATCAGTCTGCCTTGCAGGAGAAAATCAACGCTCTCCAGAGCAATATGCAGATTCTGGATACAGAACTTGAAAATATCAAGAAAAATATTTATTATCTGGATGCGGATATTGCTTCTCTGGAAAAGGAAATTTCTGAACAGGAAATCCGGATTGAAAAAGGGCTGGAAGAATTCAAGCTCCGTATCCGTGCAATGTATATCAACGGCAATGACAGTTTGATTTCTGCGCTTGCCGGTGCTACGGATTTTTATGATTTGCTTTCCAAATACGAGCTGATTTCCTGTGTGGCAAAGCATGATGATGCACTTGTTACCAATCTGAAAGCCGAACTGGAAGCTTACAATCAAAATAAAGAAACGCTGGAAGCACAGAAAGCAGAACTCGAAAAAGCGCAGACGGACAAGCAGTCCATGCAGAAAGAAATGCAGAATTCCATGAGCGAACTGCGTTTTTCCTATGCGGACTCTCAGGCCGAACAGGAACGTCTGGCCTTGGAAAAAGCATCTGCAAACAAGACTATCGAACAGCTTGAAGCAGATAATAAAACTGTTGATTCTGCCGAAGCCGAAATCCAGGAACAAATTCGCCGTGCCGAAGAAGAAGCGAAAAGAAAAGCAACTGAAACCACAACCGCAGTGACAACGAAAAAGGCAGTTTCTACAACCACAACAACGACAGTTCAGCCGAAAGAGACAACAGCCGTTCAGAAAGAAGAAATCGGCACAGCACCGGAAACTGCTCCGGTGATTCTGACTGCACCTGTTTCGACAACGACAACAACAGCCAAGCCTGTCACAACGACAACGAAAACTACAACTACCACAGTTCCGGAAACAATTCCGCCTACAGAAGCCCCTGAACCCGTTAACGAACCGGAAACTGTTCCGGATTATGATGACACCGCATTCGGCTGGCCGTGCCCCGGATATTATTATATTTCCAGCGGATTCGGAACGAGATGGGGCACAACCCATAAAGGCATTGATATCGCCCAGAATGCAGGAGCAGATGCAGTGGCTTCCCGTCCGGGTAAGGTTATCAAAATCAATACAAGCTGTACGCATAACTACGGAAAAAGCAGTAACTGCTGTGGCAACGGCTACGGTAATTATGTGTTAATCGACCATGAAGACGGCACATATTCAACCATGTATGCGCATTTGCAGTCGGTAATTGTCTCCGTCGGCGATTATGTCGAGAAAGGACAGACTGTCGGCTATGTCGGTACGACAGGCTGGTCTACAGGCTACCATCTGCATTTTGAAATCCGCAAAGACGGTGTCGCTGTCAATCCCAGCGATTACCTGAATTATTAATAATTTGCTTATGAAACAGATTCGTTTGCTTACTTCTGTCGGTGCGACAGTCCTGCTCTGTGCGCTGACATTTACCGGAACAGTCCTTTTTATGCAGCACCGTTATCGGAAAACAGAAGAAAAATTTCAGCGTCTTGCTGAATTAGACCAGTATATCCAGCAGAATTTCTATACTGATTATGATAATGATTCTCTTATGGACAGTATGCTGAAAGGCTATGTTTCCGGGCTGGGAGACAGATATTCTGTCTATATGACTCCCGAAGAATATGATTCTCTCATGACAAAAGAAGCCGGAAAAACTATCGGAATCGGCGTGACAGTGATTCAGAATCAAGAAGGTTATCCGGAAATTATCGAAGTGCAGGAGAATTCCCCTGCCGAAAAGGCCGGACTGCATCCGGAAGATGTGATTCTTGCAGTCGGGGGAGAAGATGTTCTGAATATCGGCTATACGGAAGCCATTTCCAGAGTGCGCGGGGAAGAAGGCACTGCCGTGAATTTGAAAGTTCGTCAGAATGGCACAGAACAGGAATTTTCAATTGTCCGGGAAACGTTTGATGTGACAACTGTTGCCGGAAAACTGCTTGACGGACATATTGGCTATATTCAGATAGTCAGCTTCCGTGAGAATACGGCTGACCAGTTCCAGAAAGCACTGGATGAACTGCTTGCACAGGGCGCAGATGCCTTGATTTTTGATGTTCGTGACAACGGGGGCGGTCTGCTCAGTGCGCTGGAGAAGATGCTTGACCCGCTTCTTCCGGCAGGAGATATTGCAACAGCAACATATCAAGGCAATAATACAGAAGTTGTTCTGAAATCAGATGCCAAAGAACTCAATCTTCCAATGGCGGTGCTGGTCAACGGCAATTCAGCTAGCGCAGCCGAATTATTTTCGGCTTCGCTGAGGGATTTCAAGCAAGCACAGCTTGTCGGAACACAGACATTCGGGAAAGGTATCATGCAGGTGACGACCCGTATGCCCGACGGAGGCGGTCTGACACTCACAGTGGCAACTTATCAAACGACAAAATCAGAATGCTATCACGGAGTAGGACTGACACCAGATATTATTATAGAGCCGGATGAGAACTCTGAAACAGATGTTCAGCTTGCATCAGCCAAAAAATTATTTGAATAAAAGCAGGTGAATGCTTTGTTATTTACGATAACAGAAATCAGAAATGAAAATAATATCATTTTGGTTTCCGGTGAAACGCTGACTGGCAGGATAAAAGGCATCTGGAAAGCAGATGCACTTTCTCCGGCTGTCGGGGAATCGTATCAGATTGAGCTTGATTTCGGAATCACAGACAGAAATATGATAAATATCAATCCGTCTGCGAAAGACACAAGTACAGAAATCCTCAATGACAGGGTAAGTTTCACAGCTTTATGCGAAAGCATTAATGAGATTTATTTTCTGAGATTTTCCTTTGACGGGCTGGAAATGCTCGAAATTGAACATGATGATTTCACTATCAAAGAGGGCGATTTTCTTACTTTTGAAAAGCCCTTTGCAGAAATCGCCATCTATCCGTATTAAAAAAGCTCTGCAAACAGTGTTCAGGCTGTTTGCAGAGTTTTCTGATTTTTTCAGGAAAGCAGAAGCTTTTTCAAAGCGATGAAATCATAGATATTAATCAGATTATCGCCTGTCAGGTCAGCGGATTTCCAGTCGGTGAGCTTATCTCTGCCGAGCAGATATTTCTGCAACTTAATGACATCTGCAACCGTGCACTGACCATCCTGATTCACATCGCCCTTGACAGATGTGCTTTCAGAATCAGCAGTATAAACATTCTGATACATGGTTTCCGCCCAGATACGGCGCATTTCTTCATAGCCTTCGCTGTTCGGATGAACGCCGTCAGAGCTGAGATATTCCGGATGTTCTCTCATGATGGCATCAAAATCAGGGCCTTTCACGACTTCCGGGAATTCTTCATAGATTTTATCAATCATAGCGTTGTAATCATCCAGATAATCAGCAACGCCGGATTCTTCTGCGTGAGGAATTTTCGGCAGAACTGGAATTTTTCCGGCATCGAGTACTTTCTGAATCATGGCGACAGTATTTTCATAATATTTCTGTGCGCCTGTCTGATTGCCCCATGCATCATTTGTGCCGTAAGCAATGCTGACATATTTCCCCGGAAAAACAGAAAGCCATCTGTCGATATTATTTAAGCCGTCCGTGCTGGTAATTCCGCCGATACCGCCGTTTTCCTGAATCGGAAAATATCTCGAATCTAGTCTGTTGATATAAGTTGCAAAACCTGTTCCGTAGCAGTTGTTCATACCGCCTGCGGTAATGGAATCGCCATAGAAAATCCAGCTGTCAGTAACGCCATCCGAAACATCATGAATATCGAAATTGACCATGCAGTTACCCTCTGTTTTCTCGTCGACTCCGGTGATATGCAGACGAATCCAGTTATAGCCCTCGAAATTAACAATATGCTGACGGGAACTGAGCGTATTTCCGGTAACAGTTTCGACAATTTCCCAGCCGTTTTCGGGATAATCACCGCCGGGCGCGGAATTGATTTCGATAGTATAATCAGAAGGTTCTTGATTCCGGTTGATATACAGGCCGATAACATCATAAGCACTGGTATTATACCAGACAGCATCTATGATTTTGCGGTTTTCTTCCGGAATGCCGGACAGGTCATAGGCAAGATAATCATCAGGAGCGACACCCTGCCAGAATGAATAATAATAATCATCATTTCCGGCGGTTGCGGTTGCCGGATTCGTTCCGGAATATGCCGGACAGTTCCGGCTGATAACCGGATTGGCGGTAACTCCTGCCGAAACAGGCAGATTCATCGGCAGAACGGCAAGCATCAAACTGCTTGTCATAACGGCTAACATTTTCTTTTTCATAACACAATTTCCCCTTATGATAAATTTATTTTAAATTCTGAAACGAAGCAGAATTTATATGATATTTTAATAATTTTTTCTTACTGCGTCCCGGCTTGCTTTCAGAATATCGGAATAGTTTTCCATCATTGGCTCAGTGAGCAGTTTATCTAGTTGTGCTTCAATTTTCCACAGAACATACTGTTCAGAAATATCTTCATAATACTGATTTTTCTCACTGATTCTATACAGCAGTTCAGAAAGAACGACAGCTTCTTCTCTGGTTATTTCAATATGCATTTCAAAAGTCTCCTGAAATCTGATTTATTTTTTCAGCAGAGCCTTTTTCATGAGAATCCAGTCATAGATATTGACGATATTATCATGATTCACATCTGAAACGGACGGATTCGCCACGGATTTTCCGGAGAGAAGCCATTTTTGGAGGGCGACAACATCAAGCAGATTAAAGTTTCCGTCATTGGTGACATCCATTTCAACTGTAGATGTTTCCGGTGCAGGATAGCCGTAGAATGCTAATTCATTGAAATCCCCTCCGCCCTTGACGATTCTGAGCGTATCGACCGGAATGCTGTCAGTAGTAAGTTCGATATTTCTGGACATGTAAGAGCCTAAATCATTCGACCAGAGGAGGGTATTAGTAGCATCATCATAGATTTCAATACTGCCCGTTCCGTAAGTATCGAAGATGCCGAATCCGGTCAGGATATATTTTTTATCAAGCTTGACGATTCCGGTAATATTCGAGGCATTGACATTGGTTTCGGGAGTTTTAAGCGCGCCTGTATCGCTGTAGATGAATTCCGGCATAGAATCGGGTTCATCGAACATTCTCTCGAACTGATTCGGCTTGTTGGTTTCGGTAACTTCGAGGGAAGCAGGAGCGATATATTTCCCTTTTCCGTTGATGACAGTCTGTTCCGAACCGGAGAATTTTACAAATACAGGAGTTTCGGAAACATCTATAGAAACAGCATTTTCTTCTGTTCCGTCCGTACGGAGAACACCATCATTGAAATACAATCTGGAAGTGACACCCTCTGCATAAGTACCGGGTTCTGTGAGATAGGCATAATCAAAATTTCCGGCGGAAAGCACATAATTTTGAATTACCTTATCTTCTGAGGTAGGTGACCAGAGACAGTGAATTTCATCACCTGTGATTCTGTCCTTAAAGATATAATCCTTGACTTCATCGGTAGAATTATCGCTGATGAAATCGGCATTTTTGAGCATATTCGTCATGCAGGCGGTATAATACCAAGCAAGTTTCTTGCTCCATTCGCCCTTTCCGGTTGTCAGTCCGGAATTGTAATAGACACCTTCGCCCTCGTCGCGAAGCTGAAATTTTGTCATTCTGTCGACACCTGCGCCGATACTCATCAGATATGTTCTTGCTACTCTCTGCGCATATCTTAACTGATACAAGTTATTATCGTGATTATCGATACCATCTGTTTCGCAGTCAGCCATAGGGACTTCAAATTCAGAAATCCATAATTCTGTGCCGGGAGCATTGTTATCAATCCAGTTCTGAATCTGCTTGACTCTTTCCGTAAAGGTGGAATCTTCGGGATTATAAGTATCTGCGCCCATGTGGATATTGATAATATCGACAGCAAATTTTTTATCCGTCCGGTGATAGCTGAACCAGAGTTTCATCTGGTCGAGATATTCAATAAAAGAGGCCGTATTAAGCATACCGCCCATAGCAAGCTTGAAATTCGGGTCAGCGGTTTTGACACCGGCATTCGGGATAGTACCTTCATGACCGTCGTAGTCAGCCGAGCACATGCAAGCTTGTTCATACGGAGAGAAGAAATTTGCTTTTCCGCTCCAAGTTTTATTGGGTTCGTTAGAATTTTCGAGAGCGTTTAATAAATTCAGTCCGGTCTTGATTTCGGAATTATCCGAAACATTCAAAGTAGAAATATCAATATTCTGATTGCTTCCGTAACGTGCCGCCACCTGATAGAATGCCTGTGCATGAAGGGTATAACTTGCTGGGTCGAGGGTATCTGCACCGGACGGAACGGGAATTTCCGGCGGTTTTTCTCCGGAGATGTAAGTACTTCCGGCCTGAAAACAGGGAATGACACTGATATTCCGTGCTTTCAGAGCAGAATAATAACTGTCCATATCGCCCCATGTGCCCTGTGTGAATTTGATTTTTCCGTTATCATCATAGAGCCAGTTGAAATTATGATATTCTCGGATGTTTCCGCCTGCCATCATAGCGGACATAGGGTCATCAATAAAGGCGTTGAAGCCGATTCTCTGCCCGGCGGAGAGATTTGTTTTCGGGAGGGAAGCAGGCGAGGGGGCATCATAAGCTTTCTGGCTGTTGGATAACTCAGAAACTTGATAACCATAGATGGCAAGTTCACTGACACCGCTGTCTCCGGCAGGAGCAGAGAATCTTAAATATCTGGTTTCGCGTGGATTCTCGAACGTGATTCCGCGCCATGCCTGATACCAGTCTGTCTCGAATGTGGCGATTTCATTCCAGCTGAACGGTTCGCCGTCCTGAACTGTCCATGTTTGAACGCCGTTGGTATCCAAGAAACAGAGACCAGTGATAACATAATTTGCGCCGAGGTCGATAAAAAAAGTATCGTCGCCAAATTCGGCCTGATAATTTGGTTTCCAGTTCTGATTCTTGATTGTCTGTTCCCAGATTTCCGCAGAAACGCTGGTATTTTCAGGAGATTCTGGCGCGTAGTCCTGCTGATTAAAAAGCACATCGGCAGAATTGAGATAATCCGCACCGAGATAGACAAGATTTTCATCATGAATTTTGAACTGGGAAGCATCCAGTTTTGAAGAAGTTTCCGCCTTAGCCGGAATTGATATCGGGACAGCTCCGGCAAAGAGCAGTAATGCGGTCAGAAATGCAGTTGTTTTTTTGTACATAGAAGAAATACCTCCGTTCTGTTTGATATTACTTTTATTATACAACTTTCCGGAAGAATCTGCAATAAAATTTCTGTAAAAATTATTTTTATAAAAAGAAAAATTCAGAAACGGTTTTGAATACCGTTTCTGAATTAGAATTTAAGTGGAGCATACGGGGGTCGAACCCGTGACCTCTACACTGCCAGTGTAACGCGCTACCAACTGCGCTAATGCCCCGTCTAGTATAATATTATTATACTATAAAAAATCGGGTTTGTCAAGAGAAAAATCAGAAAAAATTCAGAAAACTATTGACATTTGATAAGAAATCAGCTAAAATAATATCAGAAAAGGAGATGAGAAGAATGCAGTATTTATATTCCGGAGAAGAATCCCTTCTCGAACTGCTCGCAGAACGTCTGAACGCTGATGATTTAGGCGATATGCCCAATATCGAGACGAAAACCCTCGGCGGTGAGGTCTGGTGGGATACCCTGATGAATGTCAACGGCTGGAAGTTACAGGTTCATAAAATCGGCGGAAATGCCCGCATTCTCGACCCGAACAATGTCCGCAAGGCATGGGGTTCGCGTTCAGCTATGGAAGAAAAGCTCAAGAGAATGACTTCGGAAGCCTTTTTACAGCCCGGTGATGTGATTGGTGTCAAGAGGGGCATCTATGAGCATTATGCAATCTATATCGGTGATGATAAAGTCATTCACTACGCTGCGGAAAACGGCGACTTTGAAGGCAGTGCCGTGACGGTACATGAAGCCCCGATGAGCGAATTTCTCAGAGGAAATTCTTCTTTCTTTTTTATTAATTTTCCGGATAAGAACGGGAGATTTGAAAAAATTTACACTAACAGCGGAGATGCTGTTTTTTCCAGAGTCGGCGATTCTGGCGAATTACAGCAGATTCTGACAGGCTGTCCGGATTATCATCTGTATACACCAGAAGAAACTGTTGAACGTGCGAAAAGCCGTCTGGGCGAAAGCAAATATGATTTAGCGGTCAATAACTGTGAGCATTTTGCATTCTGGTGCAAGACAGGATTATCGGATTCACATCAGGTGAATAACATTATCAATGGAATTGCGAATGCAAGAACGGCACTTTCGGTGCTTTCTGATATTCTGAATATCGTTCCGAATGCATAAAAAAGAAACTCCTGCAAGTGGGAAAGCTTGCAGGAAATTTTTTATTGAGATAAATCAGAATTGATTTTAAAAATTATATAGAGCATTCCAAAGAATCAATCACCCAATCAAGTATATCTCTGAAATCAAGGTTTCTGCATTCCTCACCGTGGTCGGTATACATTATCTCGCCGGTTTCGGGATAAAAGCAAATGCTCACACCCTAACCGCCCAGCTCACCGATAACAATACATGCATCAGGCACATCAAAAGATTTTTCATTATCAGCGATGATAAAATTATCAGGGGCATAAAAAACAGCCATAGATGCAATATCTGAACGTTTGGAGAAATAAAGCCAGTCTTTGTAAGAATCGGGTATCCTGATATTGTGTTCAGTTTCCCATAATATTATTTCTTCGTTTGATATGGGCTTTTCAAATTGAAATGCGCTTTCCCCGAACGTTTCAGCAAGTTTGTTACTCAGTTCAATAATAGTTCTGATACGTTCTGTAAGGCTGTTATCAGGTATTTCCGGAAAATACATATACTGCTCCTTTATGATTATGATAAATCAGAATCAAATAAATTAACTTGTAAGAATATCGGCAAGATATTCTAAAACCTCATCAAAATCCTCAAAAGAGATGCATTCTTCCTCGATTTCTTCTAAATTCTGATATTCGTAGAAAAGAAAAATATTTTTTTCGGGATAATAGCAAATATGTTCAGAATCTTTATAACCGATTATGATTAGCTCTTTCGGCACTGAATGTTCAGAAAAATCATAGCCGATTTGAAATCCGGATGAACCGACACCATATAATTTAATACTTCCTGCGGATAAAGAAGTCCCGTTTGAAAGAGATAAAAACTTTTTATAGGATTCAGGAATTTTGATGCCTTTAGTTTTTTCAAATCGGAGGATATCTTCTTTCTGAGCAGGCGGATAAAATTCTGACCTGTTAAAATCTTCATCTATCTGTTTAAGAATATTAATATATTTTTGCATGAGCATTACTCCCTAAATAACAAATTCTGATTATTAGTTTTCAGAAGATAACAATTTCTGTTTCAGGGCGATAAAGTCATAGATATTACAGATACCGTCCTGATTCATATCAGCGAACTGGGATTGTGTCTTAGTGAGAGAGCCTTTTTGCTGGAGATAGTTCTGCATCAGAAGCAGGTCATCGGTATTGATGAGCATATCAGAATTAATATCACCGAGTACGTCAGAATCCCGGATTTCGAGTATCAGTTTCTGACTGTCTACAGAATAGCCGTTTGCATAGGCGGAAGCATAGACAATATACGTTCCGGCGGTATTGAATGCCGTCTGATAAGGATAAGCATCGTCTTTTCTGGTGACAGGTGCGCTCCCGATGATAGCATTTTCTCTCATGACACGGAACACGAAAAATTCGGCATTATCGGAAGTCAGGTCAAAAGAAACAGGTTCGTCTGCTTTAAAGAGGGTTCTGCCGTTCTGGGCGGAAATTTCGCACCAGTGAGGGATTTCATCCGGAAAAGTAATATCAAATTCAACTTGTGCACTGTCAACCGTGCCGTAAGTATTATAGGCAGTGACATAGACACTGTAATGTCCGGGCTGGTCGAACATCTGCGTATAAGTATTGCCGTCTTCGATTTTAGGAGTGGAAATGCGTGTGCCGTTGCAGTCAATGCCCAGATAATAACAATCCGCATAATCGGCACTGAAACTGAATGTGATATTTTCCGTAATGTCAAAAACTTTTCTGGGACTTTCGATAGAAATACTTGCTGTAGATGGTTTCTGAATATATTCTTCTGTAAAGAATAAATTTGCTTCTTTGACACGTCTGTTATACAGACCTTTGTTATAAGTACCGCCTGCATAGACGATATAACTGCTGTACTGTGTACGGGCAGTAGAAGCAGTCAGTTCACCACGGAGATATTTTGTCAGAGGACAGTTATAGATTCTGTTGAGGCCTCCACCGCAGTTATAAGCAAGACTGGTAAGAGCATCGAACTGATTCTGATTCATTTCCAGACCTTTTGTCTGATTCTTGACTTTCAGGGCATAATTGGTATTGATGCCGGACTGCATGGCAGTTTGCGCCTGCGCTTTAGTAGTGGTATGCAGTCCGGATTTGTGAGGCTGTACGGAAGAATAGGGGCATTTTGTGCCGTATCCGATGGAAGACTGTGAATAATCCCAGTAACAAGTAGAACTGTATCCTTCCAGAGAGCAGATAAAATCCAGGCCGTTCTGGCTGATGTTCAAATCTGCGGAAGTTGTGGCTTTTACGGGGAGGGGATTCTGTTCTGTCATAAATCCTGCTGAAAAAATTGCAAATGCGGTAAAAATGCCTGTAAATAAAGGTTTGTATCTCATGAATTAAAAAACTCCTTCTTTGTATTTTATCTTATTTATTATACAATAAGGGTCGGAATCCGTCAAGGCATTTCCTGAAAAAGTTAAAAAAAGTTTACAGAATCAGGAAATTCTTGTATTTGTGAAAGGGATATGCTATAATGAGTTTAATCAAAAATCACAAAAGGGGAATTATCATGATAAAAAAACTGAGGCGAATCATACTGCTGTCGGGGATGAGTATTTGTTATCTGACGGGATGCGCACAGCAGACGGCGGAACAGAAGACTGTTTTAGAAACTGCTGTAGCTGAAACGCAGGAACAGAGCCAAACAGAAGAAGTTACTGAAACTGTAGCACTTGCCAGTGAAGTATATTTCAATTCTGTAGATGATTTTGCCATGTATCAAGACTATGATTCTTTTGCAGAAGCATTTCAGAAACAATATCCGGATGCCTATCTGTATCAGATTCCGGAAGAATGCGGATATAAAGTGCTTGATATTACAGCATATAATACCAATTACAGAATAGGCTTTGAAGACACAGACGGCAGTTTGTTTTTCCTGGAAATTGATTTTCCGCAGACATATCCGTCAATTGAAGCATTCTATGATGAGTTCAATCGTGCTGTTATTGTAGAGGATAATCACTTTAATATTGAAACAGAACGTTATTTGTTTGAAGATTATGCCAGCGGTGAAGTCGCTATGTACGGCATCACTGGAGAAGAAAACATTGCCTTTGCACTCGGCGGAGGTAAAATCCGCGAAGATGCTCACGAAATCCTGAAAGAACGCTATGAAAATCTGAAACTGTAACCAAAAAGAACAACCCCCCGGACTGCAATCATTCCGGGGGCTGTTCTGTAAAGATGGAAGATTCAAAAAATCTGTTAAGGTTCTAAGTCAAATAACTGATGATAGAAATCAGCATAGTCTGTTCTGTCTTCTTTGGTGAAAGCAATTGCAGAAGATGGATGCAGATTCATCTTGCCGGTCAGCAGGTACTGAATATCATAGCCCCATTTCAGACCTTCTTCTGTCTTGAGTTTCAGCGTATAATCCTGATAGAATTTCAGAATCGGAGTGAGGTTATATTTCGGATTCTTGAGGAAACCAAGCAGGAGTTCCATTGCGCAGTTGCCTGCACCGCGTCCCATACTGCCGACTGTGGCATCAAGGAAGCTTGCACCCATGGAACAGCTTTCTACAGTATTGGCAAAAGCCATCTGCTGATTGTTGTGTGCATGAATGCCCACTTGTTTTCCAACGGGTTCCATGAAGCTCAGATATGTCTTAGTCAGTTCCTGAATCTGTTCCGGGAACAGAGAACCGTAACTGTCTACGATATAAACAGCCTTGATGGGGGAGTCTGCCAGAAGTTTGAGAGCTTCTTCAATATCTTCTGTTTTAGCTTTGGAAATTGCCATGATGTTGCAGGTGGTTTCGTAGCCGAGACTGTCAGCATATTCAATCATCTCGATAGCGGCGGGCATAGTATTGATATAAGTAGCTACACGAACCATATCAAGAACGCTTTCGCTCTTGGGGAGCAGGTCTCTCTGGAGATTGGTTCTGCCGACATCAGCCATGACGGAAAGTTTCAGGTCAGTGTCATTATTGCCGACGATACGGCGGAGATTTTCTTCCCTACAGAATTTCCAGTCGCCGAAATCCTGTAATTTGAAAACATCGGTATCAGCGAGATAACCCATTTCCATATAATCCACACCGGCACGGAGATTGGCCAGATAAAGAGCTTTTACAAATTCGTCACTAAAGAAGAAGTTATTTACAAGACCGCCGTCGCGGATAGTGGCATCAAAAACCTTGATGTCAGGTCTGTAAGTCATTAAATTACCTTTGCGTTCCATTGTTGATTCCTCCGGATTTTATATTTCAATTTAGCTGTTTAAAGCGTTTAAGCTTTAAATCACTATAGTAAATGATAGCACTTTTTGAGATAAAAATCAAGTGTTTTTGAAAATTTTTTTATTTTTGTGAAAATCAAACAAAAACAGTCCGTATTTCAGGACTGCTTTTGTTCTGTTATGCAATGCCGAATGCTACGGCAATGATAATCGAAATCACAAACGAGATGATGATATTTCCGGCAAATTGCAGATAATACTTGAAAATATTCCAGCCTTTGCGGTTTCTGGAAGCATCGGGTTCATCCGGCTTTGTACCGCCGAGTACGACAGGCGCAACCATGAATAGGAAAAGAATGCCTGTGAAAGGAATCAATGCCGGGTCAGAATGCGAGTCTGCTTCTATCATCAGGATAAAAATAATTATCAGGACAGATAAAATTACATGACAGGTATGATATTTCTTTTTCCATTTCCGGAAAGCAGTTTCATCAAAGGGAATTCCAGGCGGAAAGTTTTTCATCTGCTGAAGCGGAATATTCCGTTCCGGAATCTGATTCTGTTCTATGATAATATCAGAGTCACAGAAATCGCAGTGAACGACTTTAGTACTTGCTGTAAAATTCAGAACTGCACCGCAGTGCGGGCAGACAGAATCCTGTAAAGTTGTCATAATTATCGTCCCCCGTTACCAAACGTGATAATTCTTGCTTACGAAATAAACAAGCTGTGACAGGCGCAAATCTTCAATTTTGATATTCTCATCACGCAGGGCACGGGACATGGTTTCAAATTTACCGCTGATACGGAGCAGATTTTCTACTTCTTCCCGGCTGGGCTGATGTTTCCGGAGATATTGTTCTACTGCATCAGCCATATAGCCGTAGCTTCTGACCTGCGATTTTTTTAGCTCATATTCCGGCTTGCCGTAATCGAATACCGGAATCAGAGCATCACTGTCACGGTAATTCACAACGGACTGCGAAACAATTTCCGGCAGAAATGCAATTAATTCAATAGCTATCGAATAATCCGGACAGAATTTTGCAATTTCCCGGAATATCTTGTCTTTGGAAGCATCGTCTGTAATATCAGACATCTTATCCAGTGCAAGAAAAGCTAAATCACCGACATTCTGCTTTGTGAACGGGCACGGTTCATAAGTTTCGGTATCCTGAATCAGGACGATAAATAATTTATTAATGCTGACTTGTCTGTCCGTTCTGGAAAGAAGTTCCTGATATAACAAATCCGTCAAATCCGGATAGACAATGCCGTTGATTCTGGCTTCACAGAACTGTTTGTCTCCCATATCGGCAGAAAAAAGTTTAATCCAGTAAACACGTTTTGTTCCGAGATATTCCGGAATTTTATCTTTCACAGCTTCCCATGGGTCGATATTTTTGCCTTTGCCTTTATGCAGGACAAGATGCTGTTCCGGTACATGGAACTTGTATTTTTTTTCAATAATTTCAGAAGTTATCGTTTCTGAACCGGGATTGTCCAGCGAATACAGAACGGATTTCAGTACGCTTTCACTGAATTCGGCACTACAGGCTTTCATGGCATCTTCGAGGGAATCGCCTAAGCTGGCACAGGATTCGACAAGTTCTTCGTCGAACCAGTCATGTCGGAGGATAAAAATCAGTTGTGCGCTGAAGCGGTTTTCCCGGCTGTGAACCTGACCGAACTCCAGAGCGACATGCAGAGCCTGGCCGGTATAATGCAGAGTATCGCCCTCTATGACTGCGCCGGGGCAGTGTTCCATGATAAGAGCAAGCAGGATTTTTCTCTGTTCTTCTGGTGATAATGTATCAAAATCGGGCATGATTTGCACTCCTTTTTGCTGAAAATATTACTATTTCAGTATAACACAAATTCTTGGCTGTGTCAATAGAAAAATCCCCTGTTTTCGAGGCAGGGGATTGAAAAATTATTCTGTAAAGCTTGTGATTAAGCCAACAATATATCTCATAATCGTAAGCGTTTCATCAGCATCCGGTTTTCCGTTGCCGTTGAAGTCAACGGCCTGTACCTGCGTTTCTGTAAGAAATTCTTTTCCAAGAAGTGCTCTGTTTACAGTGATAACATCAAGAATGTCAATTGTACCGTTTCCGTCAACATCTCCGGGCATACTTTCTTCGAGTGCTTCAAACTGATATCCATATTTTTCAGCATAAGCCTGTGCGGTAGAGTTGACATAGCCATGAATCACAGTATTTTCAGCACTGCCGAGCGTGTATCCAGTATCACCGTCGATAATTTCACAGTCAGGGCTTTTGATGATGATAACAGTCAGGCCAGTTCCGGCAAATGCATCTGAACCGATTGTTTTTACCCCTGCGGGAATCAGAACCCTTTTCAGATTATTGCAGGAAGCAAATGTAGCTGTGCCAAGAACTTCTAAGCTTTCCGGCAGTTGCACAGATGAAAGCGCAGAGCAGGACATAAAGGAAAAGGCGGTTTCTGTCAGGCCTTCTTCAATGATGAGGTTTTTCACATCCATTCCAGACCAGATGGTATTGAAACCTTGCTCGACAAATGTACCTGTTCCGGAAATTTTCAAAGTGCCGTGAATGTCCAGTATCCATGTCAGATTATCTCCGCATGTGCCGGAAGAAGCTTCTGCATTTGCGGAGATGACAGCCGTTTTCTGAACCTGTTCCGGCAGGAACGGCACAGCACACAGCATACACAGCGCAGAAACCACAGCGGTTATTTTTTTGAATTTCATAGAATCACGTCTCCTTATTATTTTATACTCATTTGATAAATCGTCTATAATAAATTATACCTGAAATTTAAAAAAATACAATGGATTTCACGGAATATTTACAAAATTTAGATTTTTTCTCCAATCCGCACAAGGGATTTTTGGAGAATATGACGAAAACTCCCCTGTTTTCGGGGCAGGGGAGTGAAAACTTATTCTGTAAAGCTTGTGATTAAGCCGACAATGTATTTCATGAGTTTGAGAGATTCTTCGGAATCGGGCTTGCCGTTGCCGTTGAAGTCGATAGCTTTTAGCTGGTTTTCGGAGAGGGTTTCCTTGCCGAGAATGGCTTTATTGAGCGTGACAACGTCCAGAATGTCAATTTGACCGTTTCCATCGGCATCACCTTCCAGCAAGGTTTCAATTGGTGTTTCCGGTTCTTCTCCTGATTCTAGAGCACAGAACATAAGCAAGCTGGTATCAATTCCGTTTTCTTCGCAGATTTTGCGGACTCTGTCACAGGCTTCAGTATCATAATAAAAATAATAATATATGATACACTTCATTTCCAGACACTCATCTAATGGTGCAAGCGTTCTCCAACCGATACCGTCTGGATAGAGAAGGGCATCTAATTTATTATAAGCTTCGGTCAAAGTAAGTTCATCAGCAAGGGTTTCAATTGGTGTTTCCTGCTCTTCTGCTGATTCTAAAACAAAAAATTCAAGCAAATTAGTATCAATTCCGTTTTCCTCACAAAGTTTGAGGACGGTGTCACATGCCTGAGCCTGATAATAAGGATAATAATATATGATATGCTCTATTTCCAGACACTCGTCTAATGGCGCAAGATATTCCCTCCAGCCGATACCATATGAATAGAGAAGGGCATCTAATTTATTATAAGCTTCGGTCAAGGTAAGTTCATCAGTATAAGAGGTAATGCTGTCATCTGCATATACAGGCAGATTCATGCAGGAAGAAAGCATTAGCAAAGAAGCTAAGAATGCAAAAGTTTTTTTCATAAAAATTCCTCCTTTATATCAATAGATAATAAAATGTTATCGTTCTATTCCCCCCCATTATATATTTATTATATCACATCGGATTGTGAAATGCAATTGACAGAATATACAAAATTTAACAGCTATATTTGACAAATAAAACAGACCTCTCATTTTCGAGAGGTCTGAAGAATTTTTTAAATCAGCAGGATTCTTTTGCTTTTGTGGAAATTTCGAGCATCAGCTTTGCGAGCAGTTCATCAAGAGTCATATTGCCCAGATTATCGCCCTTTCTGGTGCGGACAGAAACGGTTTTTGCTTCTACTTCATTATCGCCGATTGTCAGCATATACGGGATTTTATCGAGTGTTGCTTCACGGATTTTCTTGCCCATTTTTTCGGCTCTGTCATCAATTGCGCATCTGATTCCGGCATTGGTGAGAGCTTCTTTGACTTCATTGGAAAAATCAAGATGACGGTCAGCAATCGGAATGATTTTTACCTGTTCCGGCGCAATCCATAACGGCATAGCCCCTGCGAAATGCTCAATCATGTAAGCAAGCGTTCTCTCAAAGCATCCCAGAGATGTTCTGTGAATGATATACGGTGTTTTCTTTGTGCCGTCCTTGTCGATATATTCCATGCCGAATCTCTTGGCCAGAAGCATATCAATCTGGATTGTTACAAGCGTATCTTCCTTGCCGTATACGTTCTTATACTGAATATCCAGCTTCGGGCCGTAGAAAGCGGCTTCATCAATGCCGACAGTGTATTCCAGACCGAGTTTATCAAGAATTTCCCCCATGACTCTCTGCGCTTCGTCCCACTGTTCCTTTGTGCCTTCATATTTATTATTCGGATTGGCAGGGTCCCACTGAGAGAATCTGTAAGTACAGTCCCCAAGCAGGCCGACTGTATCAAGGAAATATTTTACAAATTCCAGACAGCCCTTGAATTCTTCTTCGAGCTGGTCAGGACGGAGAATATAATGTCCTTCAGAAATCGTAAACTGACGAACACGGATTAAACCATGCATTTCGCCGGAATCTTCGTTTCTGAACAATGTGGATGTTTCTGTTAATCTCATCGGCAAATCACGGTAAGAACGCTGTTTGTTCAGATATACCTGATACTGGAACGGACATGTCATCGGACGCAGTGCAAAACATTCTTTGGATTCATCATCGGGGTCACCCACAATGAACATACCGTCACGATAATGGTCCCAGTGACCGGAAATTTTATAGAATTCACGTTTTGCGAACAACGGTGTTTTTGTCAGCAGACAGCCGTGAGCCTGTTCATAGTCTTCTACCCATCTCTGAAGGAGCTGAACTACTCTTGCACCCTTCGGCAGAAGCACCGGCAGACCCTGACCGATAGCATCCACAGTCGTAAAATATTCAAGTTCACGGCCAAGCTTGTTATGGTCACGGAGTTTTGCTTCTTCACGGCGTTTGAGTTCTTCTTCAAGCTGAGAAGCCTTCGGGAAAGATGTACCATAAATTCTGGATAAGGACTTATTCTTTTCAGAGCCTCTCCAGTATGCGCCTGTACATGACAGAAGCTTGAATGCCTTAACGGGTTCAGTGGTCATGAGGTGAGGGCCTGCACAGAGGTCAGTAAATTCGCCCTGCTTGTAGAAAGAAATCGGTTCGCCCTTTTCGGCATGTTCCTGACAGAGTTCGACTTTATAGGGTTCGTCCATGTCCTTGAGTTTCTGAAGTGCTTCTTCCGGAGAGAGCTGGAAGGCTTCAAGCGGAAGTTTTTCCTTAACGATTTTTTTCATTTCGGCTTCGATTTTTTCGAGTTCTTCGGGTTTGAACGGATGTTCGGCATCGAAATCGTAATAGAAACCGCCGTCAATGGCAGGGCCGATTGCAAGTTTTGTTTCGGGATACAGTCTCTTGACTGCCTGCGCCAGAATATGGGATGTCGTATGCCAGAAAGCTTTTTTGCCTTCGGGGTCATCGAATGTCAGAACCTCGAATGCACAGTCTTTTGTGAGGACTGTACGCATGTCACGGACTTCGCCGTCAATCTTGACAACACATGCAGCCTTATACAGACCCATGCCGATGCCTTTGATAACTTCGGCGGCTGTCAGATTTTCTTCCACTTCACGAATCGAACCGTCTTTGAGTGTTAATTTCAGCATAATAAATCAATCTCCTTTTTTAATTATTATATCTTATCAGCATGTTAATGCTGGTTTGATTTTGTTTCGTGTACGGCAGAAACATCGAAAATCGTTTCTAACAGATGTACTGCCCTGTATGCATCTACAGAAAATATTCCTATAGGGGCGAAAATGCCAATCAACAGCATCGGGATTCCTAAAAATAAAAATTCAGATACGGTTTTGTGAAATATCAGCAGGAAAAGCGAAAACAGCCAGCCTATCAGTACAAACACAAGCCATAAAATCATGAATCTAAAGATGATTTCATGTATATGAATATCCCCCAGAATCCGGCATTCCGTCTGACTGACGGGAAGAATCCGCAAATCCATTACAGGTTTGAAGCTGTTCCGATAAAATGCGCCGGAATCATATTCCAGACGGATATAGAATAATTCCGGACTGCCTTTCAGTTCCGGATTCTGTTTGACAGCTTCCTGCAATCGGAACAGAGTATCTTCGGCAGAGGCATGTATCTTCATACTGAATTTATCGCGAAATTTCAGATACATCTTTCTCATCTCCTGAAAACAAAAACACCCTGAAACTATAGATTTCCTATAGTTTCAGGGCGATAGTTACCGCTGTTCCACCTGAATTTCATGCATAGATATGCATCTCATTGACCGGATAACGGGGGTAAACCGCTGTGTATTAAACAGGCTCAGGAGTGGTATTCATCATCATCATTGTGAAATGCATTCCGTTTCAGCCCCGTTGCGGAATACTCTCTGTAATTTCATGGCTCTGCGCCGATGATAATGACTTCTCCGTCATCGTTTGAATCTATCATAGCACAAAAAATCGGATTTGTCAAGAGGAAATTTCAGCTTTTTCAAAATAAAATGATAAAATATCCCATTCGTTTTCTATCAGTTCGTATCTGTTTTCCGGAGAATAGCTTTCTGAATTATGGTCAAGAATCGTGAAAACCGGAGGCATGATGCCTTTCAGATTGGATTCCAAATCGGAAATATTTTCAAACCGGATTTTTAAATCATCGTTATCATAATAAGTATTGTCGTTTGTGAGAGTCAGAATCAGATTTTGTTTATAGACTTCTTCGGTAAAATCATAAGTAAATTCATGTTCAATCTTCTTGATGTATTTTTTCGAGTGGAGAGCGTTCAGGATTTCCAGCATATCGGGAGTATCAGCGACATTCGGATACATGACAGAAGTATCTGTTTCAGGGATACTTTTCTTTTGCGGTTCTGCCGGATGCAGTTTCGACTTGATGAAATTCCCGATTTCAGTGAGTTCTGCTTCGGTAACTTCTTTCGGGAGTCCCTGCGGATAGTCCAGAAAACTATAATCTGCGGAAACATGCTGACGGATTGTATGTTCATTTTTATCCTTATCTATGATATGCAGATGAATTTTATATCCGACAACGCCACCGAAACGGTTGTGTTCCGGATAATTCAGCAGTTCGCATTTTTTAATTTCGTCATAGCGGAAATGCAGTTTTCTTTTTTTGAGCTGAAATTCACATTCTGTATCATCTGCCTGAAAGGTCGCTTTCATATACTGGCATAAATAGTAAAGTACGAGACCAATTAACCATAGCAGAAATATGCCGCCTCCGATAACTGCATATTTTCCGTCATCAATGAAAATATATGCAAAACCTATCAGGGCAACGGGCAGAAGTATCAGCATAAGAATAAAAAACAGATAACTCATATCGCTGATATATTGAAATTCTTTTTTCATGTCCTCATCTCCTTAGAAAAGTCCGGTTTAATCTGGATTTCAGAAAATTTTTGATTTGATTCAGTTCTGCCTGTTTTACATGATAGGAAATATGTTCGGGATATTTCTGAAGTACATAGTCAATATCCACTTTCTGCCGGATGTAATATTTCTGATGATTTTTGTCAGTAATGCTTAACTTCAATTCATAATAACTTAATTTATCGTCTTTGTCCCAATAGGGAGAAACAGAAGTTTCTACTCCGGCTATTTCCTCATACCGGAAGTGCAGAGTCTTTCCGGAAAGCGTAAAGGTGCATTCTTCGTCATTGGCTTCAAACGAGCCTTGCAGATAGTAAAGATGTGAATTCATTAGGCGTATTGGTATTCCAACGATAAGTGCAAGCGGAAACATCCATAAATCTAAACGATGAAAAACAACGCAGAGAACCGGCACAATACCAAAAGCCGAAATCAAAAACCATGCCGTACTAATCCAGCTTCTTTCACTGATATAGCGGAATTCTATTTCCATAAAATTAGCCTTTTGTATAGCAGAGCATCAGATAGATAACGCTTGTGCAGACCGCAAACAGCAGAGAAGCTCCGCCGGAAATTTTAATCGCAAGTTCGCCTTTCTGAGCATCTTTTTCATGAACTTGTTTCAAAATCAGCCCCATACCGAGCGCACCGAGAATCACGGTCGGCATGATGTATCTGAAATTCATCGTGCAGGTGAATTTGTAATCGGCGGACATCTTGTAGATGCTCACCATCATGACGGCATAGAAACTGAACAGAAATGCTTTCTCAATAGGCTTCATCAGATGATTTTTCCGGAAGCATACCAGAATCAGGCAAATCAGGGCACAGAGAGCAATCAGAACATTCAGCCAGAACAGAATGAAAGAAATTTTGTTGACAAAGGGAAAATCTTTGAATGTCGTTTCGTTGATATATTCACCAAACAGAGCATTTTTCATCAAGGCGATTATCGGGTTATGCTCGTTATAGCTTCCGGGCTTGTCGGCAGAATACCACTGTTCATAAACAGAATTGAATTGATAGCCGGAAAAATCAGTGATTCTGTCGATAAATTTTTCATTGCCCAGATACTGTGCAAGACTGGTGCTCATTTCCTGAACGTAATTGAACGGTACTTTCCATTTCAGATAGCTCCGTACCTGATACCATAAGCCCAGCGGTGCACAGAGACAGCCAAACAGCACAAACTGTTTGAATAACTCTTTTCCTTTGGTTTTGAAATTCCGAATCAGAACAATCAGAAATACCAATGCTACCGGCGGTGCAATCAGCGCGGAAGAAAGCTTTGTCATCATGCCAAATCCGATACAGAGCGCGATATTCAGGATGTTTTTCAGATTAGGGGTATCAATCCATTTCAGCGTGCAGAGCACTGCTCCCATAATAAACACCACGGAAAGAATATCATTGTTGATGCATCCCCCGAATAAGATAAATGTCGGATGAAAGCTAATCAGAAGCAAAGGGATATATAAAGCTTTTCCGTCAAGCTTGAAATGACGCAGAATTTTATATCCTGTAATCATGATACACATGGAATAAAACAGCGTCAGTGTCTGAATGCTTTCACGGGCAGGGTTTCTGCCTGTATTCAGGAATGTTTCATTGATATAGACCCATAATGCGCTCAAAGCGTGGTGCAGGGGAGGATGATAGAACTGTCTCCGTTCCCGGACGTCAAAATCTGCAAGATGATGATTCACAGCAAGATATTCAATATAGGCAGCGTGACCAGATTCGCCCTCAAATTTGCCCATATCGTGCTGACGGGTATAAACTGAAGTCCCCAGAATATAATATAATTTCAAAAAAAATCCAATGCCAAGAATCAACAGAGAATTAATTTGTCTCCGGAAGTTCTGCTTGTCAGCTATGCGGTAAAATCCACAGAGCAGAGCGCATCCACCGGCAAAATGCCAGATTCCCGGATTGTTCGATTTTGAATACAGTATCAGCAGAATGAAATCTGCAATCACGGCCAGAACCCCGTAAGTACAGGCTTTTTTCTTATCGAGCTTTCCGGAATGACAAAAATAGACTCCGGAAGCACATGTTCCCCATTCAGATACTTTTTTCTTATCGAGCTTTCCGGAATGATAAAAATGCAAAATGACACAGGCGATTCCGCCAAGTACCAGAAATTCTGCCAGCCACAGCATATTATTCGGAATGTTTTCGATTGCGCCCATAAAAAACAGATTCTGCAACAGGCACAGGAAAAGCATCCATAAATAAGGATGCGCCCCCAATGATTTGACTATCTTATCAGTCATAGTTTGAAAATTCACAAGTATCAGCCTTTCTTTATTTTATTATAATAGTGCTTTTATTATATAACATGAGAATTGCTTTGTCAAGAAAAAATGCCAGATTCCGGAAAATGGGAATTATTTTTCCGGAATCTGGCGGAATTCTGTAGAAAGCATTCCCATTGCCGCAAAAGTGGCAACTTCATCATCGGAAATATCTTTTCCGTGCTTTTCAATAGAAAGTTTCTTTCCGACAATTACATGACATTCGATATTGTCAAGACCGCTTTCCATACGGATGAAAACTGTTTCACCGCTTGGAAGAGAACCTTCCATGCTGGCATGGAGACGGAGCAGGCCTTCATTGACTTTTTCTCCGTTGATGTATAATGTCATTTTAGAAGCTTTTGCACTGGAGCGTTTCAGCGTAATCATGATTTCATTGGATTGATAATTATATTTCCAGATTTCGTTTTTCTTCTGGAACGGATTGGAAAAATTCATAAAAATATTCCTCCCTGACATTTTTTTGAAATTATCTCTATTATAGCATAGTTCCGGAAGCTTGTCAAATTATAATGCTGATTTTTAATCAAGTCTTAAAAATATTTTCTCGCAAAAAAGACTTGCCTGTTTTCTGAAAATGTGCTATAATAAATTAAAATATAAAAACACATGAAAGGGGCTGTTCAGAAATGAGCAAATTATTAATTGTAGATGATGAGGTCAATATCAGGGCTGTCGTCAGAGAATATGCAGAGTTTGAAGAATATCAGGTGGATGAGGCAGAAAACGGCATGGAGGCTGTCGAGAAATGTAAGCAGAATGATTATGATTTGATTATCATGGATGTCATGATGCCGAAATTAGACGGTTATTCTGCAAGCAAGGAAATCAAGAAACATAAAAATATCCCGATTATTATGCTTTCTGCAAGGGGAGAAGAATATGATAAATTATTCGGCTTTGAAATCGGTGTGGATGATTATGTTGTAAAACCTTTTTCTCCCAAAGAACTGATGGCACGTGTCAAGGCGGTTCTCATGAGAAGCCGGGCATCTGCTTCCGTTCCGGCCGAACCGCAGGAAGAAAAACGCGAAACACTCATCTTTGAAGGACTAGAAATCGACATGGCCGGCCGTGAAGTCTATGTGGACGGCAAAAAAGCTTCCATGACTCCGAAAGAATATGATTTGTTATTCTATCTCGTCCGGAATAAGGGATTAGCCCTCACCCGTGACAAGCTTCTGGAATCCGTCTGGGGATATGATTTCTTCGGCGACGACAGAACAGTTGATACACATATCAAAATGCTGAGAAACAGTCTCGGGGAGTATAGAAAATTTATCGTTACGCTCCGCGGTATGGGGTATAAATTTGATGCCAATGCAGAATAAAAATCAAGTGGAACTGACGGCAGAACAGATGGAAACATCTGCTCATAAACAGAAGCCTAAAAAAGAGAAAAGCCGTCTTTCTCTGCATACCCTTCTGGCAATGGCTTTTATTATCTTTATCGTAATTACTTCCGGACTGTTACTGCTCGAAGTTGTCTTTCTGGAAAAGTTCTATTATTATTTCAAGATTCAGGAAACACAAAGCCTTGCCACCCAACTGCTGAACGCTTACGGTTCTGAAAGCTTTGAAGAAACTATGCGTTCGGTATCGTTCCGGAATCAGATATGCATTTCCGTCATTGACAGCCGGAATTATGTGCTGTATCAGAGTGATGTCATGGGAAACAGATGTCTTCTGCACGGCTGGCATAATTATTTGTTCGATATTCGGCAGGAAATCAAGGAAAGCGAAAACGGTATGATTTGCGTGGATGTCTTTGATGAGCAAATTAACATGAAAACGCTTGTGCTCGGCAGTGTTATCGGGGATGTCAGCAATCCCGACGGCTATATGATGTTCAATACAGCTCTTGAACCTGTCGGCACAACCGTGCATCTGTTAAAGCGTCTGCTCCTGATGATTGCATTATTATTATTCTGTGTCGGCTTTATTATCGCACTGATTGTCTCGAAGCGTCTTTCTGTTCCGATTGTGCAGATTACCGAATCTGCCAAACGCATGGCGCACGGCCATTATGATACGGAATTCAAGGGCGGAGGCTATAAAGAAGTTGACGAACTAGCCCAGACACTCACCTATGCAGAACACGAAATCTCAAAAGTCGATACCATGCAGAGAGACTTAATCGCGAACGTTTCGCATGACTTGAGAACTCCGCTCACTATGCTGAAAGCTTATGCCGAAATGATTCGCGACCTGTCCGGTGATAATCCTGTCAAGAGAAATGCACATCTGCAAGTTATTATAGAAGAAACGGACAGGCTTACCATGCTTGTCAATGATATTCTCGATTTGTCAAAGCTCGAAAACGGCAGTCAGAAGCTCGAACCCTCTGCTTTTGATGTTACCGCATGGATGACGGAAATCTGTTCGCGTTATAAAGGCGTATCGGAACAGATGGGCTATCATCTGTCATTCACACCGGATGAGCCCAGAGAAGTCACCTGTGATGCCGGAAAAATGGAACGCGTTGTCTGCAATCTCATCAACAATGCGATTAACTATACCGGGGATGACAAGCAGGTTTTCGTCCGGCAGGTCAACACGCCGACGGGTGTCAGAATTGAAGTCCGGGATACTGGCGCAGGTATCGAAGAAGATAAAATCAAGAAAATTTTTGACAAGTATTACCGAAGTGAAAATCATAAGCGCGAAGTTGTCGGGACAGGTCTGGGATTATCCATTGTCAAGGCCATTCTAAAACTGCATAATTTCGGCTTTGGTGTCCGTTCCAAACTGGGAGAGGGTTCTGTTTTCTGGTTTGAAATCAAGTAATTATCACACGGCTTTCACGAAACTATCATGTATTTTTCATGATAATGCTATATAATAAACTATGGTCAGTAAAAGCTGACTGTACTTACTATTGATAATAGCGTTTTACCCCAACGTTATTATAAATCCCCAATAATCCCTATATCATGCACAAGAGTCCTCTTTGGAGGATTTTTGTGTTTTTTCATGCTCAAAAATAATATACAGAACTTTCATATTGTTTTCATGTAATTATCACAAAAGGCCGGCATCATAACATGAAATTATCACAAAAGGCTGTTATAATACAATTGTTCCCGAAAGAGAACAATATTCTCCCCCTTTTAGAGTAATTAACGTCACTCCAGCGTTAATTATAAAAATCCCTATAATCCCTATATCATGGCAAAGCTCCCTCTGTTTCGGCAGAGGGAGTTTTGTTTTTTCGGGTATTAAAAGAACTGACCGCCGGAAAGCGGTCAGTTCTGGAAAGATTATGCATTCAGCAGTTTTTCGGCAGCAGCCATCTTGACACACAGCACGAACAAATCCATTGCTTTCTGGAGTTCTTCTGCTTCTGGATAAGAAGGTGCAATTCTGATGTTCTTGTCTTCCGGGTCTTTGCCGTAGGGGAACGCTGCACCTGCACCCGTCAGGACAACGCCGGCTTCCTTGCAAAGCTGAACAATCCGCTTTGCACAGCCTTCCGGTGCGTTGAAAGATACAAAATAGCCGCCCTTCGGTTCTGTCCATTCACCAATGCCAAGAGGCTTGATTTCTGCATTGAGCGTATCCAGAACAATTCTGAATTTCGGTTCGAGCAGAGCACGCTGTTTTTCCATGTGTGCCAGAATATTTTCATATTTGCCGTCAAAGAATTTCACATGGCGCATCTGATTGATTTTATCAAAGCTGATAGTGAACGCACCGAGAGCCTTTGTCAGGTCTTTCAGATTTTCTTTGGAAGCAGCCAGCAGGGAAACACCTGCACCGGCATGAGTGATTTTTGCAGTGGATGCGAAAATATAAACAATATTTTCATTGCCGTTCTTTCGGGCTTCTTCCAGAATCGGCAGAATCACTTTAGGATTGTCACACAGATGATGAATACAATAGGCATTATCCCAGAAAATACGGAAATCCTTTGCAGCAGGTTTCAGAGCAGCAAATCTCTTGACAGTTTCATCACTGTAAACTACACCAGACGGATTGGAATACTGCGGCACACACCAGATGCCCTTGATGCTGTCATCTTCTGCGACAAGCTTTTCAATCATGTCCATATCAGGGCCGTTTTCACTAGTCGGGATGTTAATCATTTCGATACCGAAAAATTCAGTAATTCTGAAATGTCTGTCATAACCCGGCACAGGACACAGGAATTTTACAGTGTCGAGCTTTCTCCACGGGGTGTTGCCCAGCAGGCCGTGCGTATAAGCATAGCTGATAGTCATGTACATTGCCTGAAGACTGGCATTGCCGAACATGAACATTTCATCCGGCTGAACACCTACCATAGGGGCAAATAGTCTCTTGGCTTCCGGGATGCCGTCCAGAAGACCATAGTTTCTGTAATCTCCTGCTTCTCCGTTCAGGTCATCATTTGTCAGGCAGGTGAGCAGACCGGCACTCAGGTCAAGCTGTTTCGGGGAGGGCTTGCCTCTGGACATATCCAGTTTTAAATTCTGGGACTGGTAGTCCGCGTAAGTTTTTTTGCATTCTTCATAAAATGCAGAAAGTTCTGCTGTCTGGTAATCTCTCAGGTTCATGAAAGTATCTTTCCTTTCTGGTAATTAAAATTTCTAGTTTATTATACAGCAGAATTGTCAGTTTTGCAAGTAATCCGGAGCATTTTATCTGAAAATTTGTAGCTTTATACGAAAAACAAAACAAATACGGACATTTCCCTGTGAATTTTGTACGCATGACAAATCCATTTGTATTTGTCAGACAAACAAATCCTGTCCGGAAATATTCTTTCAGAAAAAATTTTTTCTAGCCCCTTGACAAATTTGTCAAAAAAGTTTACAATAATAATATTGTGAATGATATGGATACGCTGTCCACAGCAGCAATTTATATCTGTAAGCTTGCGCAGGCGTATTTGCGGCTTTATATATTATTATTAATTTTTTTTTGAAAATTGAACAAATACAGGAAGCGGCATTTACCGCCTGAGTGGAGTTTTTGCAATTAAATCATGAAAACTTTACAAATTTAAGGGAGGTAATGCAGATGATAGGTCTTTTGATTGGAGTAATTGTCGTACTGATTGCGGCTGTTGTCTTTGTCTGGAAATTCTATTCCGGAAAAGTACAGTCCGCTGAAAAAGAAGGCTTTGAAAAAGGTGTGGAACACCGCCGGAAAGAAGACGAAGCGGCACTCAGTTCCGCCCGGAAAGCTGCCGAGGCTGAAATGCAGACTGCCAGAGAAAAAATCGCTGAAGCAGAACGCTTGATACAACAGGCACAGCACCAGTTTGAAGAAGCTGACAAAGAAGCCGAAAACCGGAAAAAAGAAATTCTGGTCGAAGCCAAAGACGAAATTTATAAACTCCGTCAGGAAGCAGAAAAAGAAATCCGCGACAGAAGAAACGAAATCTCTAAACAGGAACGCCGGATTCATCAGAAAGAAGAAACACTCGATAAGAAAATCGACACAATCGAACAAAAAGAAGAGGCTGTTCAGGAAAAAATCAAGGCTGTTGAAACATTAAAGGAAGAAACCGAAACCATCCGCCAGGCACAGTTGAGCACACTCGAACGCATCTCGGAATTCACCCGCGAACAGGCAAAAGAATATATGCTCAAAACGCTCGAAGAAGATTTGGTTCACGAAAAGGCTGTGAAAATTTCTTCTTATGAACAGCAGCTCAAAGAAGAATGCGAAGAAAAAGCAAGAAGCTATATTTCTCTTGCTATTGCAAAATGTGCTTCTGACCAGGTTTCTGAAGCGGCAGTTTCCGTTGTGGCTCTGCCAAATGACGAAATGAAGGGCAGAATTATCGGCCGTGAAGGCCGTAATATCCGGACACTCGAAACACTCACCGGTGTGGATTTGATTATTGATGATACACCGGAAGCTATCACACTCTCATGCTTTGACCAGGTGCGCCGTGAAATTGCCAGAATTGCTCTCGAAAGGCTCATTGCTGACGGCCGTATTC
>SVNI01000154.1 GCA_015066975.1 Ruminococcus sp.
TGGGGGCGATATTGGTAGCCTTTGCCGTGATAGCAGTCCTCTCAAATATTTTCGAGACTGGCTGTAAAGGCATACCGCCCGAAACAATCAGCAGAGCCATAAGACCTGCAATGGCCTTTTTCAAAAATTGTCCTTTCATAAAAAAATTCTCCTTTTGGTTTGAATTAAAATTTACTTCTTTTATAATTGTATCATATAGATACCACAAAGTCAATAGAATTTACAAAAAATTTACAATTTTTTTCTTGTTTTTTCATTTTTAGCATGTCGAAATTTGTTGGCCTGAGAACCGGAATGATTGAGAAAGATATTCTTGCTGTTCACATTGTCAGTCCATATAAAGGCGCAGTAGCATACTTAAAATGTATCAAAATAGATGTCTTCTCCTTCTATTGAGAAAGAAACAGGGTCAGTCTGATAATAGTTTCCGTAAATATCATTGATGCAGAAAGCATATAAATAATCGCCGTCTGGCAGAGTCTCGAAATATAATTCCGTATCGCCGTCATATTCGTATTCTTCGCCGTAGTAATAATAAGAATCATCAGAATTCAAATCATAGGCAGTATACAAAGGCGTAATAATATCGCCTTCCTGTAATTCAGTTGTGATTCTGGAAACAGCCCCGCTTTCCTCCTGACCGTTCCAGATGTCAAGCATATATACTTCCGTTGCTTCTTCGTCATAGACAAATCTCAGATAAGTCTCCTCATCATTGAGCAGTATTGGAGAGATGTAAATATCATAATCTTCACATTCTTCAAACAGATACGCCGACAAGAACTGGTCATCGGCCAGACAGAACCAGTAACCGTCGAAATTATCAGAGAACACACCGTCTTCCCAGTCTTCCCAGATTTCACCGGTAAAGCCGAATTCTATCATTTCTTCGGATTCTGCATCCAGAAAATAAATAGCCGCTTCGATATAATCCGTATTATAAAGACTTTCTTCCGATAGTGAAAACCAGTAATTTCCATCTTCATCGAATGCGGGTTCATCTATAAAGCTGATTTCTGCATCTGTTCCGGCACTGAAATCGTCGGCATAATCCCATTGTGAATTCAGACTCAGCAGATAATTCAGAGTTGTATTGTCTGAACTTGTCGTATATTCCTCTGCACTCCAGTGATTTGTAAACAAATCCAGAACAGATTGATTTTCATAATCGCTGATATTTCCGGAGTGTACTGCACCATACGCAATTTTATCGACCAGTCCCAGATAATAGGCACTCAGGCAAACATCTTTGAAAATACTCAGTTCCTGCGAACCGTCCTGCACCTGCAACGGATAATAAACCGACAATCCGCAGGCATCGGCATGGTCAGTGCCTTTTATCTGATATGCCACGGCATCAGAAAGAGCCTGTAATGCTGTCTGGGCAGAACTGCATTTTTCTTTTCCTGCCCGTAACAGTCCGGCAAGGTCAATCATATTGGTATAGCCGGAGATTCTGTTATTTCCGCCGAAATTATCTGCTGAAGAAATCTTTCTTGCAATCTCTGAAAAATCAGCATTATTCTCTGTTATCTGATATAAATCCTCTGCGTAGCTGTCAAATGCGGAAATCAGACTGTCTATTTTGGATAAATCAATCACTGAAAGTGTAGCACTGTCTTCTTTTCCGATTTCCTGACAGTCTGCATAGAAGGCATCACAAATCACTTTTCCGATTTCCAGACCGTCACAATCCGGATGTTCTGCAAGGTAATCTCCTATAACAGTATAATTCCAGCCATAGCCAGGCTCTATTTCCTGCGAGGCTATCATATAGTCCGCATGTGTTCCCAGAATTGCCGCTGTTTCTGCGGTGGACATCAGACAGGCATCAAATCCGATAAAAGAAAACGGTTCTGTCATATCATCATAAACACTGTAAAGCGCAGCATCCATTTCTTTCAGGAGCAGAGAATCATCATCTGCTGTCTCATCAAAACAAATGCCGTTGATGCTTCCGCTGCCGTGATTCCATAGAATCAGCCCCATATTGGCTGACGGATATTCCGCAATGCCCCATTTCAGGAAATTTGCAAGAGTCTGACTGTCTCCCATGCTGACGGCATCATCTGACCAGATTTCTGTCATTTCGCCGTCCTGAATCAGCCATCTCTGAGCAGAATCAGGATTGATTTCGTCATAATACCAGTCAGATGCACCGCCAGTCTGTACAATATAGCGGACATTTTCGCCTGTAGATGCTTCCAGCATTTCTTCTATATCCGCAGAGGCACAAAAAAGATTGGATTCCAAATCAGAACCGCACAGATAAACAAATACAGTCCATGTGCCTGTTTCTCCCATCGGAACGGTCTGTGAACGAACAGAACGATTGATGGAAAGCGTACTGTTCTGATTTGCCGGAACACTTACGGAGTTGACAATTTTATTTTCCTCGGTGATTTCCGCAGTTTCGGAACTGTTTTCTGTTTCGGAACATGCCGAGATACCAAACATCATCAGCATTGCTGTCAGTATTGCTGTTATTTTTTTTAATTTCATAGAAACTTACCTCTCTGACAATATTTTTCACTTTTATTTTATCATAGAATTTCTGATTTGCCCAGTACCTCTGCGGGTACTCTATTCAGAAAATAATCAGCTTTTCTGATGTGGTTTTTTTTCTGTCTTCTTATAGAGAAATTTATCATTGTGAAGCTGAATTTTCAGACTTCCGGCCGTAACATAGTCATTAGCTTCTTTTTTGGACGTGACAGATTTCAGGTCAGACCACATAACAGCAACTACAATTCCGGCGATGACTGCCCCGATTATCAAACTGATGCTAATCACATAAAGAATTAAATACGCAATTACGCTGATAATTGTCATAATCAGTAAAAATTTCTTGATTGCCTGACCTTTATCAAGCGGAAGATTCCCGACAAATTTTCCGGTTTCGCCGTTCATGGCAAACTTGTAGACCGTGCCGTTCCAGCTTATATTCAAAAGCCATACAGGATAAAGCGCATATTTTACTGTGGCATTTTTCAGATGAAGCTGAACTTTTTCCGTGCTGACACTTTCATAGCCGGTGACAGTCTTTTTAAAAGCTTCTTCCACGCTATTTTTGATACGCTTGTCAGCACGTTCCCTGCTCTGCTCCGAGTCGACATCATATTTATCAGCAAGGTATCCGGAAAGATACGCTGTCTGGAATGTTACTGCATTTTTGAAATCAAATGGTTCAATAGATTCCATTAAATCATCATCCATTTTGGAAGACCCGTCAACTGGAATCCTTTCAAAGTCCATCCGTCCTTTGCGGAAAGCGGAATAATAGCTTTTTTCATGATAATCAAAATTAGCATCACTCCATTTTTTAGATTTATGTGCCTTGAACGTAACAGAAGCATCTGCTTGGGCATCGAACAGCCACACCGGAACATATACGCCTTTGATTTCATCAATCTGGTGCTGACTCCGGAAAATTTTCGGGAGCAGTTTTTTTCCTTCAAAATGTTTGAGCAGAGCAGATTTGGCATCCTCTTTGTTCAGTTTGAACGGAATTACATAATCGGGGCGCAAATCGCCGGAAAACTGTCCTGTCATGATAACCGGATTATCACAATAAGGACATTTGGAAGCTCCTGTTGTCTGTTCGGCGATGATTTCTCCGCCACACGACTGACAGCGATAGACATGCATATTTCCGATTTCTTCCTGATTCCATTCTTCGGTGGAAGAATCCCAGTGCATCTGGGATTCTGACTGAACAGTTTCTTCCTGTTCGCTGACGGCTTCTATTGTAAATTCGGCATCGCAATAGGGGCATTTCATTTGTTGGCTTTCTGCGCTGAATTCCACTTTTCCGCTACAGCAGGGGCATTTATATTCTAAAACATCGGACATGATTCCTGTCTCCTTTTGCAAAAAATTTTATTTTTAAAAAAAGCCTGACAGATG
>SVNI01000155.1 GCA_015066975.1 Ruminococcus sp.
TCAGGAACTGCTAGAAATTGATATTCCCGTTGTGGAAAACGCTTTGAATACAACGATAGCGAGAAATGATTTGATTATCGAAGAGGAGGCTATTTATTTACCGCCTTTCTATTATGCTGAATGTGGTATTGCGGAAAAACTGCTGGAATTAGCCGATTCTGATACGATTCTGAATCATAATGTTACGATAAATATTTCTGCACTGGAACAAAAACTGAACATCCAGTATGATGACATACAGGCACAGGGCATACAGCAAGCTGTTTCCTCAAAAGTCATGATTCTGACAGGAGGACCCGGCACAGGCAAAACCACTACGACACTCGGAATCATCGAAACTCTGAAATCTCTCGGCAATAAAATTCTTTTAGCTGCTCCGACTGGAAGAGCTGCAAAACGCATGACTGAAGCCACGGGCATGGAGGCAAAAACCATTCACAGACTGCTTGAATACAGTCCGGAAGAAGGCTATAAACGAAATAAATCTAACACGCTTGACGGCGATGTGCTAATCGTTGATGAATCTTCTATGATTGATATTATTCTGATGTACTCATTATTAAAGGCGATTCCTTTACATATGAAATTGATTTTAGTAGGCGATATTGACCAGTTACCGTCTGTTGGTGCTGGAAATGTATTAAGAAATATTATCGATTCAGAAAAATTTCCTGTTGTCAGACTGACAAAAATCTTCCGTCAGGCACAGTCAAGCCAGATTATCATGAACGCCCACAGAATCAATAAAGGACAGTATCCCAATTTGCAGAATCAGCAGGGTACAGATTTCTTTTTCATTGAATGTGAAGAACCGGAACAGGCAGCTAATCAGATTGTTGGGCTGGTACAGTCCAGACTGCCGAAATATTGTCATGTGAATCCGACTGACATTCAGGTTTTGACCCCTATGCAGAGAGGCGTTATCGGTGCGGCTAATCTTAATCAGCTTTTACAGCAGAATCTGAATCCTGCTCAGTCTTGGCTGGCCCGTGGCAGTCACACTTATCGGCTTCATGATAAGGTCATGCAGATAAAAAATAATTATGATAAAGAAGTTTTTAACGGCGATATCGGCATGATTTCGGATATTAACACGATTGACAGGGAACTGACCGTTCAGTTTGAAAACAGATTTGTCAAATATGATATTACGGATTTGGACGAGCTTGTTCATGCCTATGCGATTACAATTCATAAATCGCAGGGTTCAGAATATCCAATTGTAGTTATGCCTGTGATGATGACACATTTCATCATGTTACAGCGAAATTTAATCTATACCGGAATCACCAGAGCAAAGAAAATGCTGGTTCTTGTTGGTACGAAAAAAGCCGTTGCCTACGCTGTCAAGCATATCACGGTCACAAAGCGGAACACAAAATTGAAAGAACGCTTGAAAAATGGTTGATTTTGTGGTATAATGGGAGATGGAATATTGTACATGATTTCTATAATAACGAAAGTGAGTTAAATTTATGATAGATAATAAGAAAGAACAGGAGCGTGCGGAACTTCACCGCACAATATGGAGTATTGCCAATGATTTGAGAGGGAGTGTTGACGGCTGGGATTTCAAAAATTATGTCCTTGTTATGCTGTTTTACCGCTATATATCGGAAAATCTGGCAAATTATATCAATGCAGGCGAAGTCGAAGCAAGTGATTCAGATTTCAATTATGCTGAACTGTCCGATGATGAGGCTGAAACTGCCCGTGAAGATATGGTACAGACAAAAGGCTTCTTTATCCTTCCGTCACAGCTCTTTTGTAATGTACTAAAAAAAGCCGATACAGACGAAAATCTCAATGAAACGCTTGAAGGTATCTTCCGGAATATTGAAAACTCTGCTCAGGGTTGTGAGAGTGAGGACGATTTCAAAGGGCTTTTTGACGATTTCGATGTGAACAGCAACAAGCTCGGCGGTACAGTCGCAAAGTGTAATGAGCGACTTGTCAAACTGATGAATGGTGTCGCTTCTATGCAGCTCGGTGATTATCAGGAAAATACAATTGATGCGTTCGGTGATGCCTATGAATATCTGATGGGTATGTACGCTTCTAATGCAGGCAAGTCCGGAGGTGAATATTATACTCCGCAGGAAGTTTCCGAACTGCTGACAAGGCTTGCAACGGCAGGCAAAACGGATGTCAACAAGGTCTATGACCCCGCCTGCGGTTCTGGTTCGCTGCTTCTAAAAGCCGCTAAAATTCTCGGAAAAGATAACGTCCGTCAAGGATTCTATGGGCAAGAAATCAACATTACAACATATAACCTCTGCCGTATCAATATGTTTTTACATGATATTGATTATGATAAATTCAATATCGCTCATGAAGATACCCTCACAGCTCCCCAGCACTGGGATGATGAGCCTTTTGAAGTAATTGTTTCCAATCCGCCGTACTCTATCAAATGGGAAGGCGATGCAAACCCCTTGCTGATAAATGACCCTCGTTTTTCGCCTGCGGGTGTGCTTGCTCCGAAATCGAAGGCAGATTTAGCTTTTATCATGCATTCGCTGTCATGGCTTGCCAATGACGGAACTGCTGCTATTGTATGTTTCCCCGGTGTGATGTACCGTGGCGGTGCGGAACAGAAAATCCGAAAATATCTGATTGACAATAACTTCATTGACTGCATTATTCAGCTCCCTGATAATTTGTTTTTCGGAACTTCTATTGCTACCTGCATCATGGTGCTGAAAAAGAATAAGATTCAGAACAGCACGCTTTTCATTGATGCTTCAAAGGAATGCGTTAAGGTCACGAATAACAACAAGCTGACTGAGGAAAATATTGCAAAAATTGTGACAGCGTTCACGGAACGCTCCGACAAGGAATATTTCTGCCGGCTTGTGCCAAATACGGAGATTGCAGAAAATGACTACAATCTGTCTGTTTCAACCTATGTGGAGCAGGAAGACACCAGAGAAGTTATTGACATTGCAGTGCTGAATGCGGAGATTGCGGAAATTGTCAAGCGTGAAGATGTTCTCCGTGCAGAGATTGACAAGATTATTGCTGAAATTGAGGGGTAAGCCATGAACAGACTTGAACAAATGATAAAAGAACTTTGCCCGAATGGGGTGGAATATAAAAAACTTGGTGATATTGCAACTTACTCCAAAAACAGAATAAGTTCACAAAATGTTGACGAAAAAAGTTATGTTGGTGTTGATAATCTTCTTCCCGATAGAGGTGGAAAAACAATATCAAATTGTGTACCTGAAGAGGGGAATTTGACGTGCTTTGATGTTGGAGATATTTTGATTGGTAATATTCGACCATACTTGAAAAAAATATGGTTGGCTGACGTAAAAGGCGGAACAAATGGAGATGTTTTGGTTATTCATATTGTCGCTTCTGGTATAGCACCCAAATATCTATATTACGCCTTATCTTCTGATAAATTCTTCTTGTATAATATGAAGTACGCAAAAGGAGCAAAAATGCCTCGTGGAGATAAAGAAGCGATAATGAAATACGAAATACCGATTCCTCCAATAGAGATACAAGAGGAAGTTGTTACTTTGCTCGATGATTACACAATAAAAAATGCTGAATTATGCAATAGCCTCGAACAAGAGCTTACAGCCCGAAAGAAACAGTATGAATATTACAGGGATATGCTGTTAGATTTCGGAACTGTCCACGAGGGGGGGACAAGTGAGTGTGAATGGAGAACGCTTGGAGATGTTATTGTTTCTCTTAATACGGGATTAAACCCTCGTAAGTTCTTTCAACTCAATACTGATGATGCTGAAAATTATTACATTACAATCAGAGAAATAAGAAATGGAAAAATAATTCCTAC
>SVNI01000156.1 GCA_015066975.1 Ruminococcus sp.
CCAGGATTCAAGCTTGTAAGAGAATTTTCCCGATATTGCTTCTGATTTGTTTGCCAACGTTTCTTGAACACATACGATTTTCTCTTAAACTATTGCAAATTGTTTCAGAATGGTGTATACTAATATTCATAGGACAGCCGCTCCTTTGAGTTGATGTATTCTGCAATTACATTATAACTCTTTTGGAGTCGGTTGTCTTTACTTTTTGTGCATTTTTTTCAGTTGCTCATTTATAGATAGTATTCAGCCAAAAAGTCTGGGTAATTTTGATTCTCTCAAACTCTAAAGTTTATCATTTCATTAGTATTTGCTGTATTCATGTAAACAAGGCAGTTTCTGTTTCTGGCGGTGTACAGTCTGAGATATGAAGTATGTTCAGAATAGGAATATCTGCATTTCGTGCAGCATGGTGCTGTACCATAATTTTTGCAGTGACAAAAGCCCAGTGATTCTGACGTACTGTAAAAGCCTTGTGATATTGTGCCAGAAAAAAGCTGAATGCCATATCTTCTACGCAACATGTCATAATATTTCGTCCCACGATATAAACATCCGGCGGAAAATCAGCATTTCTGTCTATGATTGCACGGAACACAATCGTCTTGTCCTGATATTTCTTCGCTTCTGCCATAATATCCTGATACCATAAAGCATAATATTCGTCTTTTATCATAATTGGGTCAGCATTCAGGTCAAACGGCAGAGGGTCTTGTATATCATCAAAAGACAATTCACCATTATCCATTTCATAATAAATCAAAGTTCTCCAGTTAACTGCTCTGACAATTTTATGAAGTTCTTCCGGATTCACACGATGTTCAAACCGGTTAAATACAACTAATTCACATAAATTCAGCTTATCCGTCACAAGATTTTTGAAACTGGCATGATACTGCAAAAATGTAGAAGCATCTGCAACCAGTACAGCCTGAAAGATTTTCCAGTTGTCAGGTTTATTTGACAGAATATCTTTCAGATGCCACATGCCGTTATACTCTATCATGATACATTCTGCATGATACTTGTCAGCAAGGAAAAGAAGATTTGCTTCATTCAATTCTTCTTTTTCTTCAATGACATGAATAAAAATGTGATTTTCAGGGAATTGGGAACTGTCATATTCTTCTTCGCCTTCTTCACATATCAGAAGCAGAATATTCTGTTCAAAATGAAATTGTTCATCTTCCAGCATTTTCTGAATAAATTTTGTTTTTCCTGCTTCCAGAAATCCAAGAAACAAGTAGACAGGAATAAAATTTTCCTGAGTCTCCTGCAATTTTATCACCTCATTTTAGAAAGTTCATCAACATCTGTTTGATAAAAAAGGCTGCATTCTCCTCAGAAAAATATCTGTGTCCGAAACACAGGAAAGAATGCAGCACTTGTGATATAAAACTTTAATTATTTTTTATGTTCGTGATTTTCGCCATTGCACAGTGGCTTTTCATATACATCACAATTTTCATGATTTTTTCCGAATAAATTTAATTTATGCCCTTACCAGACAATTCTCAATGCGATTTACAATTTCCTGTTTCCGGTAGCCTTTGCCGATAAAGACAAGCTGGTTGATTCTGTCACCGTATTCCGGATGCCAGTCCTCATTCAAATCCGGATAGGCTTCCAGTACACGGGCTAATTCTTCCGGTTCCCATGCCGCCATCCATTCGGAAAGTTCTGTAATACTGCAATTTCGTCCTGCCTGTTCAAACAACTGGATATGTGCAGGGTCATCTGCAAACCATAAATAACCTTTAGAACGGATTAATTCTTTCGGATATTCCTCTACTAATGCATAGAGCTTTTCACGGTCGAAAGGCCGTTGTTCCTCAAATACAAAGGAAGTAATTCCATATTCATCCATGCAGGCTTCTTTTGCACTGGGTTCATTTGTATTCAAAGCTCTCTGAATCGAGGAGGAAGCGAGGACTTCTTCATAGTCAAATTCACTGCCGTCAAGGATTCTGGCAGCATCGACATTTCCCTGAACGCAGGGAATAATTTCCGCCTTGCTTTGCAGGTCACGGAGTGCCTTGACTACTTCATCAAGCTGAGATTCCGTCAGAAGGTCTGTTTTGTTCAGAAGAATCAGATTGCAAAATTCAATCTGGTCAATCACAAGATTGATAACATCGCCTTCGTCTGTATCAGTTACCATCTGTAAATCATTGAGAAATTCTCTGTAAATTCTGTCGGCATCCACTACAGATACAATAGAACTGAGATAAATATTTGCATCCGGATTTTCTTCCTGATAACCGATAAAACAGCCGGCGATTGCTGAAGGCTCGCTGATACCGGAAGCCTCGACAAAAACGGCTTCAATATCTGGTTCTTTTGAGATACGCTCAATTTCCTGAATGAATTCATCACGGAGCGTACAGCAAATACAACCGTTCTGGAGTTCCACCATTTCAATCTGTGCGACCTGATTTCTGGTTTTGTTGAGCAGTCCGGCATCAATATTGATACTGCCCATGTCATTGACAATCAGGGCGATTTTTCTTTTTTCCTGTTTCAGGAGATTCTGCATCAAGGTCGTTTTTCCCGAACCGAGATAGCCAGTAATCAGAATCACGGGTTTTTTGATATTTTTTTCCATCATGGATAACCTCATTTCTTAATTTAAATTTTCTTTGAGAACATCATAATTTTCCTGCATCAGAGAAAGATAATTTACACCATCTGCAATTTGCTGACTTGTTACAGACTGGAGCGAATTCAGAACAGCAATACTCTGATTTTTGTCGTTTGTATTTTCAACAATGGTCTTTGCAATTTTCTGGTCAGAATTTTCAATTGTAAAGACTGTTGAAACACCAAGTTCATTGACTTTATCTGCAAGGAAAACAATCGTTTCAAAGCTGGCTTCTGATTCTGCCGAACAGCCGACAAATGCAGCATAATAATCCAGACCGTAATCATCTACAAAATAGCGGAATGGGAATCTGTCACCGAATACCAGTGTCTTCACTGATGCAGAATCCACAAGAGCCTGAAAATCGCTGTCGAGTTTGTCAAGCTGTTCTGCATAAGCTTTCAGATTTGCTTTGTAATCTTCTGTGCTGTCGGAATCCAGAATGCAGAGTTTATCTGTAATTTCAGTGCAGAGGAGTTTTGCATTTTTCAGTGAAAGCCATACATGCTCATCATATTCTTCTTCACTCTCTTCGTGATGATGTTCATGTTCTTCGCCTTCTTCGTCCTCATCATCGTCATCATGATGGTCATGTCCGGCGAGTGCATCACTGACTTCTTCGGGACTGAGTTCAGCAGGAAAGAAGGTTGGCCATTTATTTTCGGGGTCTTCGATGGCATTATAGCTTTCATCGCTCATTCTGATATGGAAATGTTCTGCTTTTTCGGGTGCAATCATGTGGTCATTGAATTCAATATAGACAGGTGTGCCGGATTCCTTGTCAACGGCTTCAAAGCGATACATAGCGGCTCTTGTTCCGGTTGACCAGTCCTGAATGAAATATCCTGTATATTCATAATCAGATTCTGTTACAGTACCATCATTTTTAGTAAAAGTAATGTGATTGCCTTCAATCTTGATATCATCATAATCTGTTTCATAGCCTTTGCTATAGTAATCTTTGTATTCTTGGGCGGTCATCGAGCCGGATTCTGCCTTATGTGCAAAGGCTTCATCAAGAGAGCCATCTAATGCCAGCGGATAGCCGGACTGCCATTCCCCTTCCCAGTCAGAAAGGCTTCTGTCCTGTACTTCATCATCTTCAAAAGTGGAAACTTCTTTGCTGTGGTCGTG
>SVNI01000157.1 GCA_015066975.1 Ruminococcus sp.
TCCACAAAGGGATTGTCATAAGCAGATGTAATAATAAACGCAGGGAAGAACTCAGCTTCTGCTTTGGTGCGCTTAATCAGTTCAATTGCATCCATATGGGGCATGACGCTGTCCATCACCACAACGTCCGGTCTTTCTTCCAGAATCGTATTCAGAAGAACGTTTCCGTCTTTGCGTCTTGTCACCGCATACAGCCCATATCCGCGCAGTGCGCTTGCTGTAGTAATCCCATAATCAACAGTATCATCGCCAATAATTACTTTAATTTTATCAGTCATAATAATCAAAGTCCTCCTTACATTGATATATAATGGCATTTTTTATTCGATATATAGTGAATTTTTATTTGCCTTATATATTCATGTTATCATAAAAATTTTTTAAATGCAAGAGGGAAAAAGCATGAAGTTTGTCGAAGATTAGAAGTTTCGCTGTAAACCTTTTAGAAATTATAAATATGCAGAATATTCATAAATTCTTGCATATTTATGCATATATGCGCCTGTGAGAAAAAAATCTTGCATAATTATGCAAAAACCCCTTGACATTGTATGCCAAATGGTGTATAATAAAAACAATCAAGAACTGCGTTTTCTGAAAATACAGTTTATTTATCAACAGGAGGATTTTTATCATGGCAAAAGAAATCAAAAAAGTAGTGCTTGCTTATTCCGGCGGACTGGATACTTCTATTATTATTCCGTGGCTGAAGGAAAATTACAATAACTGCGAAGTCATTGCAGTTTCCGGCAATGTCGGACAGGGTACGGAACTTGACGGCCTGGAAGAAAAAGCCATCAAGACAGGTGCTTCCAAACTCTATATTGAAGACCTGACAGAAGAATTCATTACAGATTATGTATTCCCGACTGTACAGGCCGGCGCAATCTATGAAAACAGATATATGCTCGGTACTTCTTTTGCACGTCCGATTATCGCTAAGAGAATCGCTGAAATCGCACTCAAAGAAGGCGCAGATGCTATCTGCCACGGATGCACAGGCAAGGGCAATGACCAAGTTCGTTTTGAACTCGCTATCAAGGCATTTGCTCCCGATATGCAGATTATCGCTCCTTGGAGAATCTGGAATATCAAATCCCGTGACGAAGAAATTGACTATGCAGAAGCACATAACATTCCGCTGAAGATTAACAGAGAAACCAATTATTCCAAAGATAAGAATATCTGGCATCTGTCTCACGAAGGTCTCGACCTCGAAAACCCGGCAAACGAACCGCAGTACGAAAAGCCCGGTTTCCTCGAAATGGGCGTTTCTCCCATTCAAGCTCCCGATAAGCCTACTTATGTAACCATTCACTTTGAAAAGGGCATTCCGACTGCTATCGACGGCAAGCAGATGAACGGTACTGAAATCGTTACCACTCTGAACAAGCTCGGCGGTGAAAATGGTATCGGTCTGGCTGACCTCGTAGAAAACAGACTGGTCGGCATGAAGTCCAGAGGTGTATATGAAACTCCCGGCGGTGCTATTCTGTATCATGCGCATGAAGTTCTGGAAACTATTACTATCGACAAGGAAACTGCAAGAGTAAAGCAGTATCTCGGCATCAAGTTCGCTGATATTGTTTATAACGGTCAGTGGTATACTCCTCTCAGAGAAGCTATGAGCGCATTTGTGACCGAAACTCAGAAAACAGTTACCGGTGACGTTCGCCTGAAACTCTACAAGGGCAATATCATCAACGCCGGTGTTACTTCTCCGTATACTCTCTATGATGAAGAAGTTGCTACTTTCGACGCTGACGAAGTTTATGACCAGAAGGACAGTGCTGGCTTTATCAATCTGTTCGGTCTGCCGATTAAGGTCAGAGCGAAACTCGAACAGAAAAGAAATGCTGAAAATAAGTAATTCCTGATTTTGTTTTGCTTTTAATTGCTTTGATTTAATTTTAGATGTATGAAAACTGAGGTGTTATATATATGACAGATAACGAAAACACCCGCCCGGAAGAAGAAATTCTTCCGGAAACAACAGAAGAAACCGCTTCCGCACCCGCTGCGGAAGCATCTTCCGAAGAAAAGCCGATACACGCTGTTCAGCAGAATCTGCGGGGCGCAGTATTTGATGAAGTCGATTTGGACTGTGCTGTCTTTCACAACAGCAATCTGTATTGTATTGCTATTTCCAGTTCTAATGTCAATGAATGCCGTATTGAAGAATGTGCTATGGAAAATGCCCAGTTCCGTAACTTAGGAATGAAACATGCTTCCTATCAGGCGGCTGACCTCAAAGAAGCCGTCTTTACAGATGTGAATCTGTATGGCAGTACTATCAAGCATTCCGGAATGCAGAATGCCAGATTCTCCAATATGAATCTCAGCGGTTCGGAATTTCAGAACTGCTCTCTGGAAGGCGCACACTTCAATAACTGCGATTGGGAAGATGCTACTATTGACGGCATTCCCGTCAGGGATATGATTTCGGCTTATATGGAAGTACAGAATTCTTGAAATGACTATCAATGCATGGCATGGAGATTTTTTCAGAAATCTCCTGCCTTTGCATTTTACACCGGAGGAAAAGTTTTATGGCACTTTGGGCAGGAAGATTCTCAAAAGAAGTTGACGAAACTGTCAACGCATTCAATTCATCAATTGCATTCGATGCCAGAATGTACGCACAGGATATCCGGGGCAGTATCGCTCATGCAACTATGCTCGGCGATTGCGGAATTATCGAAAAATCAGAAAGCGAAGCTATCATTGCAGGTCTGAAAGAGATTCTCAAAGATTTGCAGAACGGGACACTTGTATTCGACCCCAATGCCGAAGATATTCATATGTTTGTGGAGGCTGAACTGACAAAAAGGCTCGGCAGTACCGGAAAGCGTCTGCATACGGCACGTTCCAGAAATGACCAGGTCGCTCTGGATATCAGGTTATATCTGCGCGACGAAATGGAACATATCAAGAAACTGATTCTTGCACTCATGAATACTATCTGTGATACTGCCGAACAGCATACGGAAACTATCATGCCCGGCTATACACATTTGCAGAGAGCACAGCCGATTACTTTTGCACATCATATCCTGACTTACGGACAGATGCTCAAAAGAGATTATGAGCGTATCTGTGATGCTGTTGACAGAATGAATGAATGCCCGCTCGGAAGCGGTGCGCTCGCCGGAACAACGTATGCAATCAACCGCCAGCAGACTTCTGATTTGCTCGGTTTCCGTCAGCCCGTCGAAAACAGCCTTGACGGCGTTTCTGACCGTGATTTCTGTATTGAAATCTGCTGTGCGCTGTCGCTCCTGATGACACATCTATCCAGATTTTCAGAAGAAATCATTCTCTGGTGCTCATGGGAATTCAAGTTCGTGGAGCTGGACGATGCCTATGCAACAGGTTCTTCTATTATGCCACAGAAGAAAAATCCGGATGTGACGGAATTAATCAGAGGAAAAACAGGCAGAGTCAACGGGGATTTGATGACCCTTCTTTCTATGATGAAAGGTCTGCCGTTAGCCTATAACAAAGATATGCAGGAGGATAAAGAAGCTATTTTTGATGCT
>SVNI01000158.1 GCA_015066975.1 Ruminococcus sp.
GTCGAAATAAGGCGGAATTCTCATAGCAGTATATGAAGCAACATCCTGATTTTCAAGAGAATTATCTTTTGTCAGAACATAGCAGATAAACCCGTAAGGCACAAGCATTTCGATATAACCGCCTAAGAAATCTTCTTTCTTTTCCTCATCCAGCGTTCTGAATATCTCATAGGCCTGCGGAAATCTGGCTTTTATGAGAAGTTCCATAAATTCGCCCTTTGGCGTTCCGGAATATCTCTGCAAATAATCATGATAGACATCCAGAAGCTTATAAGCTTTTTTAATAATATGATGTTTCTGCATAATTTTCTTAGCATACTGATTTTCCGGCTCTCTGCTGAGAATTTCATAGATATGATGCAGAATTAAATTATATCTGCCGTTCACTTTTCTATGCGTGGATAACAGCACGGCGACAGCCATTTCATGATTTTCGGCAGTATTTTCTTTGGTCAGCATATAGCATACAAATCCATAAGGAAGAATGCTTTCCCAGTAGACGGCAAGATATTTCAGAAATGCTTTCTGCTCCTGTTTCGGAAATTTTTGGAGAATCTGATATGCCTTTTTAAATTGTTTTCCGCAATTGATAAAATTTCTGATATATTCTGATTCTTCCGGAGTCATGATTTTAAATCCTCTCTGACATTGTCAAGCGTGAGAACTTTTTCAGAATTATAGAAATTTATCAGCGTTTCGGAATCCAGTTCGGAAAGATAGTCATCATACCATAAGCCCATAAAGCTCCAGACGGTATTATCACGGAACATCAGATTCACATCCGGAAGTGAACCGCATTCGCTCAGGGCTAAGATTTTCTTATGCTTTGTCATACGGTAGAGCGAGACAAATTCTTCATAGCGACTGCCGAACTCCTGATTTTCATCAAGATAAATATCCATAGAAGCGATATCATATTTATCAACGAGCCAGCTTTCGTTCTGTCCGTTCCATATCCAGATGAGATTATGCAGATTATGATACTGTGTCATTCTGCGGTACATGACATCCCATAACCAGCGGTAAGCCTGTGCGCCGTCCGCCCCCCACCAGTACCAGCCTCCGCCGGCTTCGTGGAGCGGTCTCCACAAAACGGGAATATCTTTGTCTGACAGAGGTTTCAAAGCTTTCGAGATGCTGTCGATATCGTGCAGAATAGAAACACATTCTTCTGAAATCTGATTATTTTCGAGTGCGGTTTGTATTTCTTCTTCTGACATCAAAGCGACATCCGTCTGATAGCTGACAGCATTTTCTGTCAGCGTACTTTCGGGAACGGCATCTGAAAGGGAAAAATCGGTTTCTTCGGCATAGACGCTGGAAATCCCGGAAGGCGCATCCCAGTGCCACATCAGGCCGACAATTCCGCCTTGTTTTGCCCAGCGTTCGCAGGCACGGATGATTTCTTTGTGTTCAGCAGTAGTATTGCCGGAACAGCACTGCATATCCCCGAAGCGGATTGCCGGATATTTTCCTGTTTTCTGACAAATAAAATCAAGTTCAGCGTTATCATCACCGGAAGTATATTGTCCGGTGATGATATTTTTTCCGTAGTTTTTCGCCAGATAATTCATGAGGTTCTGTGTATTTTCAGAAGCATCCGGGTCGGAAAGTTCATACTGATAGTCATACTTGATTTTTTCGAGTTCAGTATTATTGGAAATTTCAAAATAATCTATCAGAATATTTCCGTCTTTCTGCTGAACAGCAACATCTGCCTGTCCAGCCGTGAGATAGATTCCGGAAACTGTCACACGAGTGAAATGTCCGGTATCATTGAGCGTAAAAGTTCCGATTTCCTGACCGTTCAGGACAAGGGTATTTTTTCCGGGGACTTCTGCCCGAACGCTGACAGTGACATCATAATGCTGTTCTGCCGGAATCATGAACGACGCAAGAACGCTGTCATCTTCCTGACCGGAAAAACCTGTAATACAAGTGCCGTTACTGCATTCGGGATGTTCTTCTTCATGGAGTGCGCCTGTATATTGTGCGTGTTCAGCTTCGACGGTCAGCAGGGCATCCTGATGCTGAATTTCCGGAAGTGTGAGCGGGACGGCCGGAAATTCCGGCACATTGGTCAGGAGCAGATTTTCGTTTGCTTCTTCTTCGGGAGATGCTGTCTCTGGTTCAGAATCAGATATTTCTTCAGAATCCAGAATAGTTTCTGATGCCGAATCTTCTGTATCGGGATTCTGCATCTGTCTGACGGCAATACTGACAGCACTCCCGGCGAGCATCAGAAGCAGAAGTGCCGCGATACCAAACAGAAGATTTTTTTTAATCATGGTTCTGTATCCTCTTGTTATGCCTTGATGTAATATACAGTATCCGGCTGGGTAGCGAAACAAATCACACCGTCACGGAGTTCTGCGCTGACGGGGGTATCATCTTTCCGGTGGACGCTGACAACGCCGGAAGTTCTCAGCACACAGGGCTGACCGTGATGAGAAAGCAGTTCTGCGCTGACAAGTTTTCCGTTTTTCCAGATGATGCTGATTTCAAAGCCGCCTCTGGCACGAAGTCCGGAAATACTGCCGTTCTGCCATGATTTCGGCAGAGCCGGGAGCAGATGGATTTCTCCGGAATGGCTTTGAAGCAGAACCTCTGCGATTCCGGCAGTACCGCCGAAGTTGCCGTCAATCTGGAACGGCGGGTGCATATCCAGAAGGTTCGGGTTTGTGGAATGGGCTAATAATTTTCTGAGATTTTCGTAAGCCATATCAGCATCATGAAGCCTTGCCCACATGTTGAGAATCCATGCTCTGCTCCAGCCGGTATGCCCGCCGCCATGAATCAGGCGGCGAACCATAGTAGCTCTTGCAGCTCTTGCGAGTTCGGGAGTTTTCTGGGGAGAAATCAAATCGGCCGGATGCAGGGCGAATAACTGTGAAATATGTCTGTGACCGATTTCCACTTCGTTATAGTCCTCTGCCCATTCCATAATCTGTCCGTATTTGCCGACGGAAATCGGGGGGAGCTTTTCGAGCATTCCGGCAAGCTGTTCTGCCAAGTCTTTTCTGGAGTCCAGAATTTCCGAAGCCTTGATAACGTTCCGGAACAGGACGGTAATAATTTCGGTATCCATAGAAGGACCAAGGCAGAGACTGCCTTTTGTACCGCTTTCTGTCAGATAGGTATTTTCCGGCGAGACAGAAGGGCCTGTCACGAGCTGACCGTGAGAATTCTCGAATAAATAATCTGTAAAGAATTCAGCAGATTCACACAGCGAATCAAAATGCTCTGCCAGAAAAGCTTTATCCTGCGTGAACTGATAATGTTCAAAAATATGCAGACAGAGCCATGCTGCGCCCATTGGCCAGATGGTGGCCGGCATCCACAAATCCTGCGGGGCACAGTCGCCCCAGATATCTGTATTGTGATGACAGCAGAACCCTTTTGCATGATACATCTGCTGTGCAACTTCCCGGCCGTTCGGGCGCATTCTCTCGATTAAATCAAATAACGGCAGATGGCATTCCGA
>SVNI01000159.1 GCA_015066975.1 Ruminococcus sp.
CGTGTTTAATGCCGCGTAAAGTATTATGCCGACAAAAAGCATAATACAGAAGCATTTACAGCGATAAGTATAGAATTTTGTCGGCATAATTATCCTCCTACTTCAAGCCTAATGCTTTGAGTTTTTCTTCTTCTGTGAGGTCATCCCACATTCTTTCAGCAGGATGCTCGCCAAATGTTTTCTTTAATGCTTCTGCTGTCATATCAGCATCGGTTTCAGCATAGATTTCAGTTGTTTTCGTGTATTCGTGACCGAGCAGTAATGCAATCTCCGGCAGAGAAATCCCCGAACGGTACATCTGTGCTCCGTAAGAATGCCGCAGAAGATGTGGGTGAACGCTCATCACCGAAGAATCAATATTATCGCATTTCAGACTGTACTTTTTCAGAATACGCTGAATATTATCGACTGACATTTTTCTGCGGTCACCATATTTGGTTGTATAAAACAGGTAATCCTGCGGGTCATTGTTCTTATGATAAAGACTGCAATAATACTGCAGATTGTCAAGAAATTCCTTGTCTGAAATCGGAACGATTCTCGGCTTGCCGCCTTTTCCTGTGATTCTGATGTATGGATATTCTCCGTCAAAGTAAAAATCTTTCAGTTTAACAGACACAGCCTCGCTCACTCTTGCACCCGTACCAAACAAAAATAGAATGATAAACCTGTCACGGATACCAATCATTGTATGTTCGGGCTGTTCCAGAAGCTGGAGAACCTGTTCCTTTGTCATCCAGTTATGCTTTTTAGGCAATATCTTTTTAGACTTCAAGCTATGCAGTGCGATTTCCAGCGGAACAATCTCAATATCTTTTCTTGCAGCATATCTGACATAGGCTTTTATGCCTGCAAGCCGGACGTTTCGTGTCCCTACACTCTTGTTATCGGATACCCATTTGATATAAGTTCTGATAACATCTTCGGTCACATAATCGAAAGTTATCATATCCACCTTTTTTCCATACTGAATGGAGAGATAACTGCGGAAATCATTCAGTGAGGTACGGTATGTTTCTATGGTTTTCTCGCTTTTCAGCTCAACCCGCATATCATTTATGAAATCCTTCACATAGATAAAGAAATTGCTTTTACTCCCTTTACTCTTCGACATAAGCCACCTCCACATTTTCTGTAAGAGTTCTGAGCTTATCCCGATATACAGGGAAAAGTCTTTGTGTGAGATGCAGATAATACAGCGTATGCTGAATGTTATCGTGTCCCATGTATCTGCTGAGATATTCGATTCGGTTAGAGAAATCCTCACCCGCCTCAAAGCATCTGCGGATATTCTCGACTGCAAACAGATGGCGCAGTCCATGGGGGGTAAACTTCTTGGCATTTGGTTCATAAAACGATGTTTTCATCATAACTGCATCAAACAGGTTGTGGACATCACCACTGGTGAAATATTTCTTTTTCAGATTCGGCTGAAAGAAGTATTCTCTGTCATGGAACAGCTCACTGTATTTCTTATGAAATCGGCGGCAGAGTTCAAGTATGTCGTTCCCCATATAAACAACACGGTCTTTGTTTCCTTTGCTGTCCATGATGAAAAGAATACCATTTGTCAGGTCAACATCTTCACATTTCACTTCACACGCTTCAGCAGAACGCAGACCACAGCAATACATCAGTCTGAGCAGCACCGGGAAAATAATTCCCCGATACGGAACAGCTTTTGTAGGCATAATCGTTGTATCAACTTTTTCAAAAAACTCCTTAAGTTGTACTTCTGTAAAAAGACGGGGTTCAGCACTCTTAGGATACGGGATGGAATAATTTGGCATATACGCAGGTTTTCCTATCATAAGCTGATACTTTCCAAGATGCTTCATCGTCTGTACTCTGCGTGACATATGAACCTGAGAGGAAGAACTCGTATCATGTATCCAGCCTTCAGCAATCTCCATCGTGAGAACCTCATCATCGCAGTATTTTTCAGAACAATATGCATCAAAGCTGTTCAGGAAACTATTGATATAGGTTACTTTCAGACCAGAATTATGAAGTGTCCGGAGCATATTCTCCATATCTTCTGAAAATTTGCTCTTGTACATCATAAATCCCTCCCACTGTACGGTATCTGTGAAAGGTCTATGCTACATTTACGCATATTTTCCTCATCAGTTGTAAGGTAACGCTGAACCGCATTCTCCGATACATGACCAAGGATGCTTGAAATCGTAGTAAGAGGAACTCCGCTGCGAAGCATTCTTGAAGCACCGGTACGGCGAAGGATATGCAGACCATCTTTAGGAATCTTATCAAAAGCATCAGTACCGCTGGCACGTCTGCGAAATTTAATGTGATGACGCTGTATCTTCTGTGCCGGACCTACTGCTGTTATGAAAATATATTCACTGTCACACTCTCTGCGTTCATGTAAAATGTAATCAAGAATAGCATTCTGTGTTTCTACATCAATAGGAAGTTCAAGCGGCATTCCGGTTTTGCTCTGAATAATTGAAAGCATTCCTGTTTCCCAGTTGATATTATTGAACTTGATATTTCTGATATCACAGGTTCTCAAGCAAAGGTGGAGCGAAAGAAGAATCATTGCCTTATCACGTTTGTCAACCATGTATTCAGGTTTATTCTTCAAAACTGCCGTATCAACATCCTTATCCACTGTTGTGACGATTTTCTCCCATGTAACACGATAACTCGGTATTGAATGATTCAACTGGATAATATCAAGTGAATATACTTCGTACAAAAAATGCAGGAATCTTCTGATGACAGAGCCTTCAGTCTGTAATGAGCGAAAACTCAGACTGCTGCATTTATCTGAAATAAAATAATCAGCAATCAGCTTGTTGGTGAGTTTTGCCACTTCATAAATGTGATGATTTTCAAGATAGATGAGAAACTCTCTGGCTCTCGATGAATATCTTCTCGCAGTTTCTTTTCTGTAGCCTTTATCTTCAAGATATTTTCTGAATTCTACAACAAGACTGCAATAACTTTCGCTTTCAGGCATTGGCATAGAAGTGCTGTTGTAATGTGTCCAGTTATCCAAACAGCCTTTCGCCTGCTTGTCGATGAGAATTACCAGCCTTCTGAATGCAATCCAGTGCAAATAGGAGGAATTAAGGGTGCAGGGAGGATCATGTTCCATTGCATCAATCCACTCCAGACAAAGCTGTGCGTTAAAAGGTGTATCATGCTCTTTCAGAAAATCTACAAGTCTATCCACAAAAACTGACTTTTTGTCAATCAGGATTCCTTTTGTAGTTCCAAGAGCGATGATTTTGTCATAGGTTTCGTCTGCAAGAGAACGAAACTGCTTCTCGTCAAAGTTCATACTCAGACAGTCCTTTCAAAAATGATTTGGCATTCGCCAATTTAATTATATCATTTTTCTTGAAAGTTTTGCCCATTGCGTCGGAAAAATTATGCCGACAAAATCTTTTATTAAATGAGGTGGTTGCGTTGTTTTAGAAATTTTATCAGTATAACTTTTTACGCGGCATTAAA
>SVNI01000160.1 GCA_015066975.1 Ruminococcus sp.
TTATATTCTAAAACATCGGACATGATTCCTGTCTCCTTTTGCAAAAAATTTTATTTTTAAAAAAAGCCTGACAGATGAGAACTATCAGGCTTTGTGTAAATTTTTATTGATTTTTGATTTTCATCATCTGTTTATTCTGCTGCGAGGACAGCCATAGTTGCACCTAATTCTTCAGGTGTACCGTCAAATACTACAAATGTAGTTACAGAACCGTCTTCTCCTGTCAGAACCAGTGTTTCATCATCAGGCATTTCCCAAGTAAACACAGCATCCCCAAGATAGAGATAGTCCACATCAGCAGCCCATTCTACTTCTCCGCCTGCCAGTTCGTTATTTTCATCCAGTGCCGCTAAAGTAGCAGTATCTCCGTCAAAGATAAGTCCGGCCGGTGTGCCTTCATCGTCCTGACCAGCCCACAGTGTGCCATCAAAGTAACTGCTGTAATCATCGTCATCAGCAGCAGTATAGTCGTCGTCATCAGCAGCAGGCTCTACTTCCCCGATTGTGACAGCCGCACCGATAAAGGTAGCAGCATCGTCTTCAGTAGTCTGAGACATTTCGATTTCTTCTCCATCAATGGTCAGGAACAGAGAGGACATGTCTTCGGAAATATCCCATCCCATTTCCAGAACGGGTTCATAGCCTGCATTATAAAGTGTGATATTATCATAATCCATGCCCCAGTAAAGTGTTTCTACAACGGGAGTTCCTTCATTATCGATAGAAGCCCATACCATGACGTTATCAAACATTGCCAGAACAAGACCGGAATCAGTGGAATCTGTGCCGAACCAGTAAGTTTCATTCAGAGCCTCTGCAACTGTCTTAGCAAAGGACATTTTTTCGAGTTCTTCTACAGCAGCATCAATAGAATCAGCATCGGTCTGTGCCATAACAACCGTATCCATGATAACCATTGTATCGGATTCTTCGTCATATTCCCAGTCGAAACCGCCGATTTCGTCAGTAAGTTCTGCATCGGAATAAATAAAGATATGGCTTGCATCTGCTGTAATATCCCAGTAGCCTTCTATTTCGCCGCCGATGTCATCTGCAAAATAGATTTCATCTTCGCCGAATGCCAGAACATAGCATGTGTACTCTGTATCCATGCCGACCCATACAGTATTGGAAACTGCATCCAGTAATTCTGCGGCGAGTGCAGCGGCTTCATCGTCAGCATCAGCATCGGCATCATCGTCAGCATCGGCATCGGCTTCATCGTCAGCATCAGCATCAGCATCATCAGCATTGTCATCATCAGCAGCAGCGGGAGCTTCTGTTGCAGGGGCTTCGGTGGGAGCTTCTGTTGCAGCAGGAGCTTCTGTTGCCGGAACAGCATCAGCAACCGGTGTTTCTTTGGTTTCAGTGCTGCTGCCACAAGCAGTGAAAGCGGTCATAGCAAATGTCATAGCTGCCAGTACAGCAGCAACTTTTTTCAGGTTTCTCATAATTAAATCTCCTTATTAGTAATTCTCAAGATTATAGTTTTCCGGAATTTTTCCTTTTAGAAATCAGGAGGAAAATACACAATGAGCAGGTGTGTATTTTGATTTCTTTGCCGGAAACCATTCCGGAAACTATATTTATATCATATCAGCACAATAGCTGATATTTTCGGGATTAAAGATTAAGCTGTTCCAGCTCGTTTGCAGTAATTTCCACAAGCTGTTCTATTTTCTTGGCATTGTTTCCGAACACTCCGGAAAGCCTTGAAAAACCATCTGTCAATTGTTCAAGCACTTCGTTGACAACCATATTCTCCACACCAGCAGGCTGATTTTTATAAACCTGCCATTGGGTGTAGGGCGGTTTGGACATCTGCGCCTGCATCAGCCAGATTTGATTATTTCTATCCAAAGGCGGAAATGTAATGACTGTCGTCAAACTATGCTTTGTCAGAGACGGCTGACCTGCAGTGAAGGTTTTATCCTGAATCTGCTCAAAAAGTTCTTCGAGCGTATAAGCACGGCTGGTTTTCAGTTTTTTGATTTTAAATCCAAAAGCCATAAAATCACTACCTTTCTGTTTATTCTTTATGATAAGAAATAATTCCGGCGGGTTCGTCTTTAAGGAATTCACCATATTCTTCAACAAAAGCCGCCATTCTGAAGCCGGCTTCGATTTCGTCAGACTGTTCTTTTGTCATGACCAGTCTTAAAAAGCGGGCATCATCAGTAACATGATTCTGTAAAGCCTGAATGATAAAATCATCTTCCGGATTGATTTTCTTTTCATGATTTCCGAGTTTCAATATCATATTGTTTTTATCGAATTGTACCTGTTTTTTTAGTCTCATAGTTCTCCCCCTTTCCGGTGGATAATACCTAACTGCAAAGCTTTTCGTTCAGCTTCGGCACGGTTTTTTGCACCGAGTTTCTGATAGATGTTTCTGTTATGTTTTTTCAAGCCATCATAGGAGATACCGCATTCATTGCAGATTTCCTGCATAGAAAGCCCCTGACAGAGCAGGCTGAGTACCTGTGTTTCACGGTCCGTGAAATAAATATCCGGCTTTGTCACATAATTCAGATAATCTGGATAAGCAAGAGCCATCTTCTTGGCTTCATCCATTATCGCTTTCAGAAATTCTTCCGAAATATCTGTTTTTTCAAGATGCATCAGCAGAGGCAGAACCGCTGTGCCTTCCAGCGAAAATACCCGCACAAAGTGGAATTCTTCTGCTTTTTGAAGGGCTTCTGTCAGAACAGAACGCCAGCTTTCATTCTCCATGCGGTAGAGAATAACTGCTTTCAGAATATTATTTTCAATCATCATGTAGGTGCGCTGATAGCTATTGAAATATCTGGTCAGGAAACAAGCTAAATCCAGAGCATCTGCAAGATGATTTTCTGCAATCAGACAGCGGATTTTAATCATATACCGGTATCTGTCCAGTACATAGAAGTTTTTCTTTTCATCCGGAGCAGACTCCAGATAATTCTGAATGATTTTCTTGTCATTTGTATAAAGCGCAAACCATGTACAGAATGCCTGAAAGTTCGGAATCAACTGACTAGCGTTTTCTTCGGTAATTTTCTGCTGGAACATATCTATTCTGCGTTTAGCAGTGGGATACTGTCCCTGTAACAAATGCTGTTTGACAAGCAGTGCAGTGGCTGCAAATATCATTTCCATTTTTCCGCCGTTGGAAGCATCAGCAATACCGTTATTCAGTCTTGTAACAATTTCATAAGGATTGGTCATACCTTTTTCAAACAGGCTTTCAGAAAGTGCGATGTCTACGAGTCCTTTTCCGTGCTTTCCGAGGATGATTTCCAGCGGATGACCTAAAAATCGTGCAATTGCCGTATCATTTTTTGACCACACGCAGAAATCCAGTCCGCCATTCATAATAGCCGGAATGTTGCTTGTTACGGAAAATTCTTGCAATCTAATTTCCCCTGCCTTGACCATACGAAATGTATTGGTAAAAAT
>SVNI01000161.1 GCA_015066975.1 Ruminococcus sp.
TCCGAAGAAACACAAAAAACTTGAAGAACACATACGAAAGAAACCCAAAGAAACCATCCTGATCGACGGCGATAATCTTATGATCCATGTAAAAGATTATGGTGCATATTTGTGGTATCTAAAAAAGGAGTTTGGATCAAGCGCATCCCCCCCTTCTGATATGGAAATATATGATTTTATTCAAAAATACAATCTTGCGTCAGATTGGAACATTACACCATACGAAGTCAAAACAGATATCGCAAGGGAAATCTTGCATCAACCTGAAACAACCCTGCTACAAGCGGATTATTCCCCCAACAAAATCTCATCCTACAAAACATACCTCCAAAAGCTGAAAGAAACCTTCGGCATTCCGAAAGTCATGCCGGAACACATCGAGATCCAGTGCTTTATTGATACATTTGGGCTTCGGAAATGGGAAATCACTGTCGAGGATGTGCGTGAAGACCTGACAGCGTTTATGGACGGACGATATGAGGAGATGTATCGGGATGCGACGCAAAATCGCACAAATACAGAGAATAAAGCTCCGCAAGCAAAGTATGCATACCGAGATCTAAGCACCTACCCCCCAAAAATCTACCGTCCTGCCCGCCCTACCAGACCACGATCGGTTTGTACGTTCCCAGTTAGCAGCACTCCCTCCTTCCCACATCAGCATACGCAAGTTCCGAAGAAACACAAAAAACTTGAAGAACACATACGAAAGAAACCCAAAGAAACCATCCTGATCGACGGCGATAATCATTTCGATGAAGGGAGAAAGGGGTTAGAGAATGAATCAAAGGCAAAGGTGATAGCGTTCTTTTCTCAACCAGGAGCCAAAAAGAAATTTGACAAAGAGTACGGCGGCAAACCAAACATCTCATCAAAGCTGGTACCGCCGGGAGATCAAGCGGTCGATAATCAAATCAAAGCCATGGCTGGGCAACTTGTGAAAGAATCAGATCAGAAAGTCAGTATCATCAGTCAGGATAAAGGATTCCAGAAATTTGCTGCTAAGAAAAATCAGCACAATACAGGCGAACAAATCACAGTCTCCAAATCCGTTGCGAAACGTAAGCAGCGTAAAAAACATAAGAAGTAGTATTTACATAGCGAATGCTATTGCATACTGTCCAACATGATATCCTGACTGTAATAATTCCATACGCAATTCTCCCCAGATCAATTCGCTTTTTTTGTAGGATGACAGCAACAATCGCTCAGAAAATGTAATTGCCACGTAACTATTCAGTCCCCTAAAATAAACTGACCTTGAAATAATGAAAGTAAAGCCTGAAAAGCAGTTGAGCCAGCTTTAGCAGCGGTAGAGAGGAATGACTTTATGGTCAGAAAATCTTTAGCTCCCTGCTCCGAGCGGAATGTACCAATCACCTTGCTTTTCATCTTCACCATACGAAGATCACGTTCCGCCGGAAACACACCGGAATCAATCATATCACGCAGGACATTTCCTGCTCCGACAGACGGAAGCTGGTCAATATCTCCGACCAGAATCAGCCGCATATGTGCCGGAACAGCTTTCAGAAGCGAATACATCAAAGTAATATCAATCATGGAAGATTCGTCTATAATCAGAACATCGCCGTCCAATGGATTATTTTTATTCCTCTTGTAGCTTTCAGTCGGACTGAATTCCAGCAGTCTGTGAATCGTTTTTGCTTCCATGCCAGTTGCTTCTGTCATACGTTTAGCAGCTCTGCCAGTCGGAGCAGCGAGCAGAATTCTGTTTCCGAGCGATTTCAGAGCTTCGATAATGCCGAGCGTTGTTGTAGTCTTGCCAGTTCCGGGTCCTCCGGTCAGAACCATGACTTTCGAGGAAACTGCCTGCTGAATGCCTTCCGCCTGAATTTCGTCATATTCGATATGCAGTTTCTGTTCCAGTGCCGGAATATCAATTCTGACAGGTTCTACAATTTCTGTTTCTGCCAGTTCGAACAGTTTTTCAGCAACTCCCTTTTCTGAATAATAAAACGCAGGCAGATAAACAGCATCCTCTTCCTGAATCAAGTCTCCGATATTGATACATCTGTTCAAAGCCGTTTCTATATCGTTCAAATCAATTCCGAGCAGTTCACCGCTTTTCTGGAAAAGCTGTTCTTTTTCAGCATAGACATGCCCCTCATCGGAGAGCTTATTCAGAGCATACAGGATTCCGCTTCTGCACCGCTCCGGATGATTTTTATCAAATCCAAGTTTTTCAGCGATGCCATCAGCCGTTTTGAATCCGATACCCCATATATCATCTGCCAGCCGGTACGGATTTTTCTTCACAATCTCGATACTGTCTTTTCCGTACTGCTTGTAGATTTTGGCTGCAAAGGACGCACTGATATTGTTGCTTTGCAGAAACAGCATGATATTCTTGATTTCTTTCTGCCGCTCCCAGCTTTCCAGAATCAGCTTCTGCCGTTTTTTGCCGATTCCGTCCACTTCAAACAGACGTTCCGGTGTATCTTCGATGACTGAAATCGTATCCGTTCCGAATTTCTGCACGATTCTTTTTGCATAAACCGCACCTAAGCCCTTAATCATGCCGCTGCTGAGATATTTTTCGATTCCGTATGCAGTTGCCGGAACAGTTTCTTCCCATCTTTCGGCTTTGAACTGCTGACCGTATCTTCTGTCCATTACCCATTCGCCGTCTATCACCAGAACAGAACCGACTACAACATCGAGCAGATTTCCGACCACCGTCACAAGTTCTTGATATCCGGATACACTGACCCGAAGCACACTATAGCCGTTATCCGGACTTTGAAATGTGATTCTTTCCACTACACAGCGGATTCTTGTCATGTTTTTCCTCTCCGTTCTCTGTTATTTATGTGTAGTATTATAGCATAACCAGAAATATTTTGCAAGATATTTCTCATATTTTGGTGAAATAAATCCATAAGCTCCGAAATCAGCCATTAATAGCCAATTTCGGAGCTTATTCTTATTTACTCACATAAATCAAGCTGATTTTGATTATTTTCTTCTTTCTTTTCAGAAAATAAAAATCGTTCGGAATTACAACCTTGTTTATATAAAGTATCTGCTAATTTGTCCAATTCAGCAGACCCAAACGAATCATACTCTTCTTTTGAAATTTCATAATACCTATGATACCAAACAATCCAAGCTACTGCACAAGCAAGGATATATTTGTTTAATTCAGGAGAATAGCCGATGAAATAATATTTATCTCGGTTGACTCTTTCATTTTCAAGTCGCATACCAAAATCACTCCCTATAAATTTCGATTTTTCTTAATATCTATAAATGAGCAAATCGAAAAAATGCACAAAAAAGAAGACAACAGCTCTAAAATGAGTTATAATGGAATTACCA